>NZ_CAKROJ010000015.1 GCF_934372025.1 uncultured Blautia sp. | reverse complement strand
CCCATATCTTCGGACATGGATTTTGTTCCTGCTTCAGATGTTACACACCAGTTCATGAAATCCAGAGTTGCCTGAACATCTTCTTCAGATGCATTTTTGTTTACACACCAGTAGTTTTCTGTACCAGTTGCAAGTCCCTCGTTCTCGTCATCAACACCAAAGTAGATCGGAATCATAGCAAGTTCATCATCACTGTATGTCTTTGCAAGTTCTGCATACTCCCAGGAACCGTTCTGATAGAATACTGCATCACCGTTTACAAATTCATTTCTGGAGTCGTCAGCTGTTTTTGCAGAAAGCTCAGCTCCATCACATGTAGAATCTGTAATATACAGGTCAAATACGTTCTTGTACTGATCAAGGTATGTTCCTTTGATTGCTTCTGTATCATCAATTCCATCTGCTTTGTATTCGTAGTAGATCGGAAGGTTAGCAAGATGTGTTTTGAATCTCCAGTCAGAGGATCCGTCCATACCTGCTGATGTGAAAGCACCTTTTACTCCAAGCTCGTCTTTTCTTGCCTGAATGTCGTCTGCAACTTTCTTGAGGTCATCAAAGCTCTTGATATCATCCAGAGTATATCCTGCTTTTTCAAGTAAAGTTTTGTTTGTGATCAGACCATAAGATTCGATTACATATGCAATACCGTCAACTGCATCTCCGTCTTTCAGTTCATATGCGTCAGATGTAAGACCTTTTGTGATTTCTGCATCTTTCAGATCATAGCAGTAATCTTTCCAGTTCTTAAGGCCAACCGGTCCGTTTACCTGGAACAGTGTCGGTGCATCGCTTTTTGCCATTTCTGACTGAAGAGTTGTCTCATACTGTCCGGATGCTGCTGTAACTACTGTTACATCTGTTCCTGTTTCTTCTGTGTAAGCTTTTGCCAGGTTCTGCCATGCTTCATCCTGCTCTGGTTTGAAGTTGAGGTAGTAAACCTTTCCGCCTCCGTCTGCCATAACCGGTACAGATGGAATCATGCTTGCTGCCATTAACACTGCCATGCTCATTGCTGTTACTTTCTTCATTTTCATAGTACTTAACGCTCCTTTTTTTGTAAGATTTGTTCTCTTTCAACCTGTCTTTATTATAGATTTATCAGCACTTTTATACCATGATAAAAAATCAAGAAATATGTTCATTTTTCATTTTTTACAAAAAAGAAAATACCCCGTGGGCCCGGGGTATTTAAAAATTACTTTTTATGTTTTTTGGAAAAAAACTGAAATGCTGTTTCATCTGTAGTATCAGAGAGTTCCTCATCTGTAAGCGTTGCTTCTGATACAACATTACTTTCTGTCACAGTTTCAGACGATTCCGTTTCCTGCTGCGTGTTACGCGAACTCCACGGCGCATACTCTGGCTCTGACTGAATCGGCTCCTGTGTTTTCTCAGAATCATCTCCATCTTCCTTATCTTCTGATGTCTTATTTTCACTGTCAGAAATGATTTCTCCATCAGCATCCACTGCTTCCACATCCTGTTTCAGCTCTTTCAGGCCTTTTTTCAAAAGAAACAGATAGACCAGATCAATGATTCCATTACAGAGGAATATTCCTCCGGCAAAAATCACTGTGTATTTTACCATGGTAAATGGATTCACTACCAGCGATATACCAAGAGCAACAAAAATTATACTTCCAATAAGAAGAATCTTCCAGGAACCTGCACCGCGTTTCTTAAGTTTCAGACTTCCTTTAAATGTCCATATGCTGTCCACCAGAATAAATGTACCCAGTAACACAGGAAGGAGCTTGACTACAATCTGTGGATTCATAAATAAAAATATTCCGAGTACCATCAGAATACCGCCGGAAAAAAGATCAAAGATCGTAGAGTTCAGTTTTTCCGCCACATAGATCAGAATATGATACAAACCTACCAGAATCAGCAATACTCCAAATACAAACTTACAGATTACATTTACTGTACTGACCGGCATGAAGACCAGGCAGGCACCAAGGGCAATATATATGATTGACGTCACGATCTGCCCTTTCAAAAATTTATTGATTTTTTCCCACATCAGTAACTGCTCCTTTCGTCCTGACCATAAAATTTTTCAAGAACAGTATACCGTTTTTTCAGGGGTTCGTCTATAGGACATTTTACGGTATGTGTCTTTATACTCATCATGTACAGTACCGAAAAGTCCTGTCGGTCAGGATTCTTGCAAAGATCAGTCCCAGAGGGAGCGCCGCTATAATAAGAATTGCAGCGGCAAACCAGGAGGCAGCTGTGGCAAGGGACATAATTCCCAGATTATAAAAACCTCTGTAGAGATACAGTCCCGGCACCATGATAACAATAGAAGGAACCGTCAGGGAGATTCGTGGATAACCTGCTTTGTTTTTTATCATAGAAGCCAGGAGACCAGCTGTCAGTGCGCCAAGAAAGGCTGCTGCTGCAGGCGGCATTCCTGCCAGATCCACAAGTTCCAGACGAAGCGTATTTGCTATCGCTCCAATTGTGGCGGCAGAAACCGCGAGCCTTATGGGACTGTTGAACATAACTGAAAAGCCGAACACTCCACAAAAGCTTGCCAGAAGCCGGAAAAGAATCCAGAATTCCATCGGAAGGGAGATTTTGATGAAATCTACTGGTTTCAGACGCAGAATCATAGCCATGATCCAGGCCGACATTGTTGCAACCAGAATAATGATCAAAGCATACATCAGCCGCTCTGTTCCAGATCTCATATCCAGTTTGGCAAGATCGATTCCACTTGTAATAAAAGGAAAGCCTGGAATAATAAATAACATGGCACAGATATAACCGGCTTCATGCTGAATCGAGATATCAAACAGCAGTTCACCAATCTTAAGAAATCCCGCATAGACCAGACAGGCCAGCGAAACTGATGTTACAATACTGAGAAACAAAGTAAAATGATGCTTTGTCAATTTACATCTGAGATAATTTCCAAAACCGGCTCCTGCAAAAGCACAAAACATCTCAATCGGTCCGCCGCCAAGCAGAAATGTAAATCCACAACAGGCAAGCGCAGCCGCAAATCCAAGGGCTGCAGGGGAGTACAGTCCATGAATCCGCTCTATATCATCCAGCAACGTATGTAATTCTTCACCAGACATGTCTTTTCCATCAGTTTCAAATTCACGGATAAAATGCTCCAGCCGATTCAGTTTGGAGGTATTTACCCCTGTATTTGTCAGACAAAGTGACTGAGTAAATCCCTTTTCTCCATCAAAACAGGTATATTCGATTGACATCAGTCCAATATCTGCTGTACAGGTAATTCCCATGACCTCTGCCAGAGTATTCATTGAACTTCTCACGCGCCATGCACCGGTTCCGCAGGAAAGGAACATAATTCCGACACGTCCGATGATAGAAGCTTTCTCCGTAAGACTGGCCTGTGTAACCGGAATTTCCGCACCATTTGCATCTGTGTACTCATGCCACGCAATATCCATATGATTTTTTCTGATCACCTGCTGCATTATACTCACTTCCCTGTCTGACGTTTCAGTTCATTCAGGATATGCTCCCGGCATCCCAGTCCAATACCATTTGCAATCTCAATGTTTTTTTCCATTTTTCTCTCAAAATGATAAAATGGAAGAAAAATACCCAATGTTTCTGTGTTCTTTTCTTTGCCTTCTTCATCCCTGATTCCATAATACATCAGAGCTCTCGGCAGTTCTTCCTGCAAATGCATCAGGAAATCCCATACAATGGCATAAATTCTGTCTTCATTGATATCCAGTTTCAAAGATTTCGGAAAACGGAACATGAGAAGAATTCCCGTATGCTTTGCTATCTTGTCTGTTACAATTTCTCCTTTGTGTGTATAGCCGTGGTTCTCGCGAAATCCATCTGCCATGTATATCTGATAATCCGGGATTTTCTCCTGCATTTCATAAATCCTGCGGAACATCCGATACTTTTTCTCGTAAGGATGTTTCTCAGATTCATCCAGGAGTTCGCCGTTATCATCTGTAAGAAGTACTGGATTTTCCACACCTTTGTCATTAAATCTGATTGGTATCAGGAAAGAATTTCTTAACAGATCAAACATACTGTTGTTACAGACTGCCATAAGAAATGCAGAAAGATCTTTATTTTCATATGCGTTAAATAACGCTGCTGCAAACACAGTTCCTGGAATATCGGTTCCTGCACCTTCACTCTCTTCTGCAGATGGAATTGCCTCAAAAAAGGTATCCTTCAGACGCTCACATGCAGCCGGATTTTCAAGAATCTTATCAAAAATCTGTTCTGCCTTTTCTTCCCTTGGAAATATTGTTCCCATACTAAAGCCTCCTTTGTGCCTTATTATAGGATTCTGTCTGTCAAAAGTAAATTTCATCTCTTCTATATTAAATATAACAAAAATGCTATAAAAACCATCTGGCTTTTATAGCATTTTTTAAATACAATATTAATTTTCTTTTTTTCGGAGGTTTTTTGTGTTCTTCTCTACCATTTTACGCGGTACCATGATCATATGCCCGCACCCCATGCATTTCAAACGAAAATCTGCACCTACCCGCAGAATCTCCCAGTCTTTGCTTCCGCATGGATGCCCTTTCTTCAGAGTAACAATATCTCCTACTTCATAGATAAGTCCCATGTTTCAATATTCTCCTTATTTGTTCACTTTTATCTGTGAAAAGACCTGTCCGATCGGCTCTTTAATAAGCAGATCCGCATTACGGTCTCTCGGGGTAGAGGATTTATTGATCACAACAAGCGCCTCTCCCCGGAAATAATCAATCAGACCTGCAGCCGGATAAACAGCCAGTGATGTACCTCCTATGATCAGCACCTGTGCCTGTGAAATGGCTCTTACAGATTCTTCAATCGTCTGGTTGTCCAGCCCCTCTTCATAAAGAACCACATCCGGTTTGATTATTCCTCCACACTCGCACCGCGGCACTCCCTCGCTGTGCTTTATATACTGAAAATCAAAAAATCTGCCACAGCGCATACAGTAATTACGATACACACTTCCGTGAAGCTCAAGTACCTTTCTGCTTCCTGCCATCTGATGAAGATTATCGATGTTCTGAGTGATCACTGCTTTCAGCTTCCCTGCTGATTCCAGTTCTGCCAGTTTCAGATGTGCCGCATTTGGCTGAGCTGTATCACAGAGCATTTTATCTCTGTAAAATTTATAAAATTCCTCCGGATGACTCAAAAAAAACGTATGACTTAATATCGTTTCCGGTGGAAAATCATATTTCTGATGATAAAGCCCATCCTGCGAACGAAAGTCCGGAATCCCACTCTCCGTCGAAACACCGGCGCCTCCAAAAAAGACAATGTTATCATGCTTGTCGATCAGTTCCTGCAGTTTCTCGATTTTTTCATCCATACTTATCCCTCCGCATTAACCCGTTTACCCTGTACAACAAATCTGGTTGATTCATTGCCGGTACAGGTAGACAATGTAACAATTTTATCCTTTATCGTAAGTTCTGTATCATTCGTTTTGATTTCTGAATAGCTTTTGATACGCTTCAGATATTCCTCAAATTCTTCTCCCGGTCCTTTGAACAATGTATATGTATCACTGTTTACCCCTGTCGTATATGCAGATATGATCTCATAACGATAGTTTTTGTCCGGTGTAAGAATCCAGAAATACTTATCATTATCATACAGGCTCTGGTCTTCACTGAATTTCTTCAGATGTCCGAACATGGAACCATTTTTCATATTATGTCCGTATATCAGTGTATTACAGTCACTAAAGTCCCTGGCATTTTCATAATCTGCAAAGATTGTTCCTGCAAAGTTATAATTTTTCTCATAAGTCTGATGAAGATACGTCTGGTTATCCGTCCCCTGAACAATCGGGTAGCTGATATCCGGAAGTGCATCCACATAAATCCAGCCGATCACATCCTCGTTGACACTTCGAAGCTTATCAAAATCAACATTGAGCGGAGGCTTCGGCTCTGCATCCGGGCCTGCGACTTCTGTACTGTCCGAGTCACGCTCTGTAACAGCCATTTCTTCAATTGAATTATATTCATCGGTTCCTTTTTTGTATTCTGTAAAAATATGATACAGATTGTATGCTGCATAAAAGAATACTGCAATCGCAATGATCAGCGCTATGGTAAGCATCACATCACTTTTCTTTTTTTTCTGTCCAGGCTGTTTCTGCGTGGTATTTTTATTTTTTTTCATTATCCTGCTCCTTAAACGGACTTATTCTTATGCCGGAAACACATCCCCTCCAGTATGTACCTGCATTCCTTGTATTATAACATACCCCTGCCAGATTGTTGTCATATATTTTTTCTCTATCATATCACTTTTCCCCAAAAATGGCTATGAGATTTTGCCTGGATATGTTAGAATGAGACTATTATGTTACTGTGAACAGAGTAAACAGTGACCTATCACAAGCCCAACTGGAGGTATATATCAATGGCAAAAAAAAATCTTATTGTCGGTCAGTCCGGCGGCCCGACTGCAGTTATCAACAGCAGTCTCTATGGTGTTGTTTCAGAAGGTCTCGCTCATCCGGATGCAATTGAACATGTATACGGAATGGTAAATGGCATCGAGGGTTTCCTGAATGACTGTATTCTTGATTTTAAGGAAGTTCTTCCTGGAGAAAAGCTTGAAGCCCTTACTCATACACCAGGTGCCTATCTTGGTTCCTGCCGCTACAAACTTCCGGAATCTCTCGAAGATCCGGTCTACCCGGCACTCTTCCGTAAATTTGAAGAGCTGAATATCGGCTGGTTCTTCTATATCGGCGGCAACGATTCCATGGATACTGTCAGCAAGCTTTCACGCTACGCAGCAAAAGTCGGAAGTTCCATTCGTGTAATCGGTGAGCCAAAGACAATTGACAATGATCTGGTCCACACTGATCATACACCTGGATTTGGAAGTGCTGCCAAATACGTAGCTTCTACTGTTCGTGAAATCACAGTCGATGCCAGCGTGTACGAAAAGAAATCTGTAACCATCATCGAGATTATGGGACGTCATGCCGGATGGCTCACTGCCGCAAGTGCACTCGCACGCAAATATGACGGAGACAACCCGTTATTTATTTACCTTCCGGAGGTTGCATTTGATCAGGAAGTCTTCCTCTCTGATCTTGAGAAGGCATTTGAGAAAAACTGCAACCTGATCGTATGTGTTTCTGAAGGCATTCATGATGAGAAGGGTACCTTTATCTGCGAATATGACAGTTCTGTCGGAACAGACAGCTTTGGCCACAAAATGCTTGCTGGATGCGGAAAATATCTGGAAAATCTCGTACGCAGCCGTCTCGGTGTCAAAGCACGTTCTGTTGAACTTAATGTAAGCCAGCGCTGCTCTGCTTCTCTGATCTCCGCAACAGATCAGCAAGAAGCCATCTCTGCCGGAAAATTCGGTGTTCAGGCTGCTCTGAACGGCGAAACAGGCAAAATGGTATCCTTTATCCGCCAGACTGATTCTGATGGAAATTATCAGATGGTATGCGGACTGGAAGATGTCAATGCAATCTGCAATGAAGAAAAAACTGTTCCTCTTGAATGGATCACCTCTGATGGTCATGATGTTACAGAAGCTTTTATTCAATATGCGCGTCCTCTTATTCAGGGAAATATCAATGTTCCTCTTGGAGAAGACGGACTGCCGGCCTTTGTATATCGTAAATAAATAACAGAGGACGGAAGTTTTCCGGCTAACCTATATGCCAGAAAGCTTCCGTCCTTATTAATTATTAATTATCAAATTCTTTATGATCCTGCTGGATCTTTTCTTTTACTCTTCTTCTCAGTTTTCGTTCATGTTTTTCCTCATCACGGCTCTTTGGAAGAATAATATTCAGAACAACTGCGATCAATGTTGCAAGTACAACCGGAGATTTACCAAAAATAGTGGTAACCCAGTCAGGAAAACTTGCCAATGCTGCTGATGCCTGAGAAACACCTACGCCGATTGCTGCTGCAAGTCCTACGATTGAAGAATTTCTGTAATCCATCTCTGCTGAAGCTACCAGTTTCATACCTGTCATTGCAATAGACGCAAATACTGAAACAGTTGCTCCTCCGAGTACACACTGTGGAATCGTTGTGAGAAGAGCTGAAAACTTCGGCACGATTCCTGCTACCCCAAGAATTACCGCAGCCAGACCGAGTACCCAGCGATTGATAACCTTTGTTGTGGTAACAATACCTACATTCTGGCTGTAAGTTGCTGTTGGAAGACCTCCAAACAATGCGCCGATCACGTTCGTTACACCATAAGCCATGATACCGTTCTGCAGTTCTCTGTCTTCCGGAACTCTGTCCATAGCACCGATCGTTGTTGCAGAATAGTCGCCGATTGCCTGTACAGAGTTGATTGCAAACAGCAGGCCGATTGCTACACAGGCTGAAATCTCAAAGTGAATTCCAAAATGCGTAAACTGTGGAAGCTGGAATACTTTTGCAGCCCCTACACTTGAAAGATTAATCATACCAAACGGAATCGCAACAATGTATCCCACGATAATACCGATCAGGATTGAAGCCAGTTTCAGGATACCTCTTCCAAAATGATTCAGTGTCGTAACAACGATCAGAGTGATAAATGCTACAAGCCAGTTCTGCCAGGAACCATAATCCGGATTACTCGTTCCACCCGCCATATAGTTGATCGCAGTCGGATAGAGTGAAAGTCCAATGGTAAATACAACTGTTCCTGTGATCAACGGCGGGAAGAATACTCGTATCTTTTTAACCAGTACACCCATAACAAACGCCACAATACCACCAACAATCTGCGCGCCTAAGATCGTACTGATACCATATCCCTCTGCAATTGCCTGCATACTCGGAACATAGGCAAAACTAACGCCCATGATCATTGGAAGGCCAGATCCAAGCGTGAAGCCATTTTTCTTTCCGATAGGAAACAGCTGAATTAACGTTGACAATGCAGAAACTACCAGTGATGCCTGGATCAGAATAACTCTGTCCTTTGCACTCAGGCCGTCTCCACCTACTGCACCAGCCACGATGATTGCCGGGGTGACACATCCTACGATCATGGCCACTACATGCTGCAGTGCCAGTGGAAGTGCCTCTTGAAACTTTGGAATGCCATTCAGTTCAAAAATGCTTCCTCTTTTCATGATTCCTCCTGTCCGGTTTTCAATATAACCATCATTCGTATATTGATATTCCTTTTTTTCTGCTGTATTGGTTATACAGTCTCATTTATTAAATAAGTATAACAAATTTAAGGCTCAAAAACAATTCGTAAGGCTCAAAATTTTTGCCGTCATAGATACTAAAATTCAATGCCTTTTTTTGTGAATTATTTCTATCACGTCAACAGTTCGAATGTATGATATAAATCCACCCTTCCGTATCCCCACTCCTGATCCGGATATACTCTGCCAGGCTCACGCAGCGCGCCTCTGCTCAGATAATGTTTCACGCTGTTTCCCGTAAAATAAGGTTCGTTTCCCCTGATCAGTGCCCACTCAAATAAAAGTGCCGCAATTCCGGCAGTATGTGCTGCTGCCAGACTGGTTCCGGAAGCCGCTGCAAACTCCTTTCCCGGATTGATCGATGCTGTCAGAATCTCCACACCTGGTGCTGCAAAATCCGGTTTAACAACAAAATCTGTATTGTACCCCCGACTTGCCTGTACATATAAACTGTTATCCCGATACTGATATGCGGTAACCGTCATGGCATTTTCAGCATCTCCCGGTGATGTGATCGTAAAATCCGGCGATGACTGCAGAAAATATGTTTCATCTGAAATCATTCCTTTTACAGGAAGCCACATATGAATGCGGCTTTCGCCCGACGTTCTTTCTTTTATCAGAAATTTCCAGATACCAGCAGCCGGATGTAAAAAGCGGATAAATATCAGCGTATTCCCCGTTCGTCTTTCAATTGGAATATAATTTACCAGTACTTTCGTTTCCACGAATACAAAGGATAACTTCTGTGTGCTGTTTTTTAAAGCTATACTCACCGACAGCTGTTCCCCTGTCGGTGACTGAATCATCATAGAATATAAACCGGGAGAGTCACCCCAGAATTCCATCATAAATCCGCTGCCGCTCTCCCGTTCTCCAATCCGTACTTCAACCGTATCCTCTGTTACCGTCTGGCTGAACTCTTTCATATAATGATGTCTTGCAGTTCCCTCATTTCCGGCCGCCACAGAAATTGCATTTTGTGAAAAAGCTGCAATACTGTTGATATACTCATTTAGAGGTCCTTCTCCCTGATGTGCCCCCATATTACTCCCAAGACCAATACAGATTGACAATGGCATCTGCAATTCTCTGGCAACACGCAAGACATACGCAATGGCCAGCATAATATCATCTTCCTGATAGATATCCTGCTCCTGTGGCAACAGATAAAAATCTCGGAGATACCTCTTGGCCTGCTTCAGTTTTACAATCACCAGATCTGCTTCCGGAGCCGCCCCTGAAAATCCATCTTTCTCTATTCTGTATCCTGCCGCTGTCGCAGCAAGTTTCGTACCATGACCACTTTTATCATTAGATGGAACAATTTCCCAGGGATTCTCTGCTGACAAAGCCCTCTCTATATCTTCTCTTGAAAACACTTTTCCAAAAGGAATTTCGTTGTTCCTGCCACCATCCAGCTCCTGATCCCAGATATTTCGTATTTTACTACGCACCCCTCTGTGAAATGCCGGATGTAAATAGTTAATTCCTGAATCTATAATTGCAACCAGCGTTCCTTTTCCCTGCAGTTTCAAATACGGATGTTCATGAAGTCTCGTTGCCCCTGAAGTATTCAGTGCACCAATATCCATATATGTATAACATCTGGGTATGGAAGAATAAGAATAGCTGCTCAGTTCCAGTTCTGCCACATCGCTCACTGGCACATATAAGATTCCGAAAATGTCATTTATAATCTGAAAGCCTTCATCTGATTCATACCGAGATGCACCATGTGTATTCTGGTTATATCGGACAATAAAATTTTCATACTTCTGATCCTGCGCCGGTACGTTCATTCTGCGTTTCTCCGACTCGCTGTCTTTCTGCTAATCTATGACCAGGATTCTTTTTTTATACAATCTCACTTCCATTCAGAACAGATTATTACAGCTTCCATCAGACATTTTTCTTTGATCTGCCGACAATGATCACAAGTCCTGCCGCCAGAATAAACAAACTGATAAACTGTGATGTAGACAGTCCCCCTACACTTCCCCTTATCAGATCTCCGCGGAAAAATTCAAGTATAAATCTTCCGATACTGTAAAAAATCAGATAACATGCAGCCACCTGTCCGTCCTTTTTTTTATGATGCGAAATATAAAGGAGCACAAAAAAATGCGCAAAATCCAGTATACTGGAATAAATTTGCGTTGGGATCAGTGCCACATGATTTGGTGCAAAATCAGAATTCTGAAATGTAATCGCCAATGCACTGTCTGTCTCGCGCCCGTAGCAGCATCCTGCCAGCAGACAGCCAATTCTTCCAAATCCCTGTGCAAGTGCCACAGATGGCATCACCAGATCAAAATATTTCCAGAAATTTATTTTCTTACAGAAACAATAGAAACACCCTGCCAGAATCCCTCCGATGATTCCTCCATACACAACAAATCCATCTGCCAGTGTTTCCATAAGATATCTCGGATCATTCAGGATTGTTTTCCACTCCGTGATCCAGAATAACAATTTTGAAGAAACAATGCCTCCAAGCAGGCACCAGATAATCAGAGAAAAAACATGATCTCTGTCCATTCTTTGTTTTTTAGCCCGGTAATCTGTAATTAACCACGCTGAGAAGACCCCCACCGCAATCATTAATCCATATCCGTAGACGGTGAATGGTCCGATGGTAAAAAGTTCATTTTTCATTTGCTGCCGTTCCTTTCCTTTCATTCCCATGAATCTGAAAATACTTTTCCCATACTTCAAAAATTTCCTGGTTCGCTCTGTCATTCAGCAGATTTTTTTCACAGGCATCCGGATCGCACTCTCCACAGATATCCATTCCGATCACGGTCTGTTGTTTCAGTATGATATTCAGAAATTCCTTAAGTTCCGATAATAGCATATCCCCCTGACTCCAGGTCGTATCTGCATCTGCCGGACATAACACATCCTTGTCCACGGAAATATAAAGTGGAAGCTCTGTTTGCAATTCCTCAAAATAACACATTTTCTCCTGCACAGTCATAGCCTGAAGTTTCTCTTTCGACAAAAACTGTACTTTTTCCTGAAAAGGAGCTTCTACCTGCGCATATGCTTCCTCATCCGGTCCAATAAGAATAACTTTCTCAAGCATGGAAATTTCTTCCAACGATGCCGCAATCCAGCCTCCACAGGACAAAAGTCCTCCAAATGCCGGAAGCTGCATGTCTGTATGATTATCAAATACCAGAAGACAGAATGGCTGCTGTATCTTTTGCAGCCATAGCCGGCTTACATAATGGTAATTCCCTGAATCAATAAAATGTATGCCTTCTCCCGTATATCTATCCATTTTTTCCAGTATTTGTTTTCTGGCCTCATCGTCACAGTAGCAATTGCTTCCCGGAAGATCCTGTACCTCCACCCAGGATATATTCTTCATCCTTGTCCGGTTCCGGTAAAATTGCTGTTCATTATAGATACCGGAAAAATTCATAATTACATTTTCATTTTTGTTTCTTTTTAAATTCTCTCTGTTTTCCATAATGACATCTTACCATGAAATCGCAAAAAAAGGAACCGGTGCATAAAACACCGATTCCTTTGATTTAAATATAAGAGAATTCTCAAGCTTTGTCAACAGATCCGAAAAGTTCCATTTTTTCTTTAACAGTAGCTTTGATTGCTTCAAATCCAGGAGCAAGAAGTTTACGTGGGTCATATCCTTTACCCTGCTCATCCTTGCCTTCTTCAATATATTTACGAGTAGCTGCTGCAAATGAAAGCTGGCACTCTGTGTTAACATTGATTTTGGAAACTCCAAGATCGATAGCTTTTTTGATCATATCAGCCGGGATACCAGTACCACCGTGCAGTACGAGCGGCATATCTCCTGTCAGCTGCTGGATTGCATCCAGTGTCTCAAAGCTCAGTCCTTTCCAGTTAGCTGGATATTTTCCGTGGATGTTACCAATACCTGCTGCAAGGAAGTCGATACCAAGATCAGCGATCATCTTGCATTCCTGAGGATCAGCACATTCACCCATACCTACAACACCGTCTTCTTCACCACCGATGGAACCAACTTCTGCTTCCAGAGACATTCCGTGATCAGCAACGATTTTAACCAGTTCTTTTGTTTTTGCTACGTTCTCTTCGATCGGATAATGGGAACCATCAAACATGATAGATGTAAATCCAGCTTCTACACATTTCAGACATCCTTCATAGCTGCCGTGATCCAGGTGAAGTGCAACCGGAACTGTGATGTTCAGTTCTTCGATCATTCCTTTAACCATACCAACAACTGTCTTGTAGCCTGTCATGTATTTTCCGGCACCTTCGGATACACCAAGGATAACAGGAGAATTGAGTTCCTGTGCTGTAAGCAGGATTGCTTTTGTCCACTCAAGGTTGTTAATGTTAAACTGACCTACTGCATAGTGACCAGCTTTTGCTTTTTTCAGCATTTCTGAAGCGTTTACTAACATGATAAATTCCTCCTAATCTTTTCGGGTGGCATTACTTTATCACACCCAAATTATGAATCTAGTTTAACAGATTATGTTCATTTCGTCTACCATATTTATGCAAAAAAACTGTATACATTGTCATTTTTTTCACGATCCCGTGCTTCTGTGATATTCACGGGTAAGTCTGGTAAGTATTTCGTCCATATTTTCCGTATTTATTTCCTGTTCCGGTGTTCTGGAAAACTTCTGGAGTTTTGCTCTGATATTCTCAAGGATCTCACGTTCAGCCCCTGTTGCCTTTGCCATTTTTTCATACTCAGCCGGGCTTCTGGTCACTCCAAATGCAGTCAGATAAGTTTCCAGCGCTTCTCGGCTTCTGCTGCCCTCATATGCCCTGCGGAAACACTCTACTGCCTTTTCCATCTGAAACAGATAACTGTAAGCACAGCCAAGATTATGATAAACACTTTCCGTAAGACCCTCTCTGATCTCCTCAAGCTTTTCATTTTCCAAAAGTTTCTGATATACTTGTATGGCATGCACATACATTCCATTTTCCATTAACGCATCTGCTTTTTGTTTTTTATGTAGTTCCGGTGCTTCATCATTCATTTTCTGCAGACGGATATTCAGTCCCTTCAGTTCCTCATATGTCAGATAATTGATTTCTTTAAAGACCGGATACATAATATCCTCTGCCACTGCAAATTTTCCCAGTTTTGAACGAATCTTCGCCGCCAGCCCCGGAAGTTCCAGTTCCTCCTGAATCCATCTGCATAATTCTTCATTCATGATCGTCTCATCGATCAGATACAGATTATGATACAGATAATAACAAAGTTCTTCCAGAGAATAAATATTGGTACTGATATTCTCTACAAAATATGGAAGTTCTGCTCTCTTTGTCTGACACAGTATATATCCACTCACCTGGTTTCCTCCTGCCATCTGGTTGTTTCTGTCCACTCTTTGCCACTTGATGGAAACATCTCACCAAATCCGAGATCTTTTACCACAACTCTGCATTCAGCCTGCGAGGTATACTGCAGTGATACCCCAAGTCTGGTTGTTTTGGCCGGACGCTCCGGAAGTCCCGGCAGTGCCATGGCAATTCGTTTTTTACCTTCCTCACCCATTGTATCTACAATAAATACCAGTTCACTGGTATCATCAAGGATTAATTCCACATATGCATTACTTTCATACCAGTTTCTTCCGGATTCGATCAATGGATAGTATGCAGGTGTCCCCATCACTCTCATTTCCATTCCAATGTCTGAGAGGACAAGCGAGCTGCTCATATAGCGGTAATCCTTCAACGCATGATTAAGCACTCTTTCTGCACCGGCACTGCATGCACCTCTGGCAAAAAGATTGTTTCCATAAAAAACTTTTCTTCTCTGATAACATAAAAGTTTTACAGATTTCTGTGCCCATTCCTGATCAAATCCTTCTCCATTTATCTGAATACTGGAATATAACTCTTTTCCGAGGGTATTTTTAATAAATGTATAGAAATCTGCATCTCTCTCTTCCATCTTTTCGCTCAGTTCCGTTGTGACAGCATCCCCAAGACGTACCAGTACAGGTCGTGTTCCTGAATTCATAGACATCCGCCGGAAGCTTACCTTCTGATGATCAAAGCTGTACCATGCCACACTTCTGTTCCAGGTTTCCATCTTCTGCGTCATCACATAATAATAAAAACTCTCTTCATAATCAAGAAGAATTGTATGTGATTCCGGAATCCCAAGTTCTCTGCATGCTTTCTGAAGATTCTCAACCTGTATTGTATTAAGTGATTCCATCGCAATTGACAGACTGCGAATATTTTTTTCTATTTCTGAAATTCCCAGCAGCTTCAGAATTTCACTGAGAAAATGCTGAAGAATCTCCCATGGTTCCAGTTTATGGCCGCCAATTACAACCTGTGTCTTCTGTGCCGATATCTCATACAGATTTCCGGCAAGAAAACCGCCTTTTTCTCTGGCAAAATACTCTGCTTCCAGACCAACACAATAAGTTTTCTGGTCTGCACGCAGACATAGACTGGTAGGCATCTCAAACTGACTGCTGCCCACCTTCACTGGCAGAGAACGAGGTTCATCGGCTTTGCGGTCATAATAGCAGATCTGAGAATATTCTTTTCCAAAATCAATTCCTACTATCAAGTCTCTTGTTTCGTTCATTTTCTGCTTTCCTTATCTATCGTAAACATAGTTTTTACATACTGTTCCTGTCGGAGATAATCTCTCAGACTGTCCGTCACTTCTTTTACCTTATCCAGTCTTCTCGCTGACAGAATCTGATTCAGCATCTGATATTTACTTCCGGAAGTTCCTTCAATCTTCTTCATAGTCACCAGACGCTCCTGCGTTTTCTTTGTCTTATTATCTTTATCTATCTGAAAATAATACTGCAGCGTCTCGCCATAGAATAATGTAAATGTACGTACAAAAATCCCTTCATACATCTCCTTCAGCGGTTCACATTGATATTCTGTTTCTCCGCCAATTCCTGTATCCAGTTTGTAAAACAGAGTAACTTTTGCCCCTGGTTCTGCATGACACTCTACAAAAGTCTTATCATCCAGCTGGTACTGGTTCAAAAGCTCCGGTGACAGTCTGCGGAAAAATGCAAATTTTAAGTGATTCTTTGCACATTCCTCCAGTATACTCTGTGCAATTCCGACATATTCCGGCTTCGGATCTTTTTCTCTGGAAATTTCCTGTAAAAGAGCCAGACGACAGATGATATTCAGTGGCCATTTATTTGTAAAAGCATATTCAAGCCGACTTCTGACAAAAGAACTCATTTTATATTCCAGGACAAAAACTCCATAGGAAATCTGTGTGAGATAAGCTCCGATGATTCGTTCTTTTCCGGATTGTCTCACATAAGATTCCAGCACATTCTCTCCTTCTTTACGATAATCCGAGGTAAAGATCAAAAGACTTAAAATCCTTTCTTCCAGCTCGTAAGTATCCATTTCAAAGCCTCTGGCACTCTTCCATATTGAAAGAAGTTCATCCATTGGACCAAAACGATACAGCATCAGATAATGCAGGATCACTTCATCATATTTGCCTTTTCGGAATACCTCTGATGCCAGTGCCAGAAGCTCATCATCCTCTGCCATATCACTTTTGAGGATCATTCGACTTGTCAGTTTAAGCAGACAGCTTAAATCCAGACCTTCATATCCAAACTCTTCCACAATTACCATTGCCTGTCTGAACATTCTTCTGGTGATCAGAACCTCAAGAAGTGTTGTTCTGTCCACCATCGCATACTGACGAAAATCCATTTTTTCAAGATAACGTTCAAGCTCCTGCCCATGTACTTTTGCCGCATAAAAATCAAGGATCTGTCTGCGTACAGAATTTCTGTATTCTTCCGTGCATTCCGGCAGGTCTGCCAGTGCCTGGAAATATTCGAGATTATCAGATGTCAGTTCTGCTGCCTCACAATAATGAAGCAGAAGTCCCGGCTCTTTCACTCCCAGTTTAAGAAAGTCTTCAACTGCCGGATTTTCATCTATAAGTTTTGTAAGATTATACGGAACCGTGGCAACATAACGCCTCTGTTTATCATCCTGAAACAAAATCACAGCATCATCTGTATAAATCCTCGGATAGGCAATTCCTTTGTTGCAGGGATAAGTTTCTTCTTCTGCAAACTGGCTGTGCCGCACGATCACCTGCCGGATCTTGCTGTCATCACAATACAGACGATGGGTAAAAAATATCGGAGCAACTGTTTCTCCTTCTTCTCTGCTGAATGGATTAAGCAGAAATTCCTGATACAGGATCGCATAATTCTCATCAATCTGTCCATCTCTGATCTTACGACGTGCAAAACGTTCCATACAGTCTTTATAATTTTCATACGTCTTCGGATCTTTTTCTTTGTACGCAACAACACTGGCATATACGTAAGCTTTTCTTGCATCACCAAGAGAATTGTCGTTATATGCAAAATACATCAGAAGCGGTTTTGGCAGCTGTCGTCTGTATGAAATATCCATTGTTTCGACATAATATTCGAATAATCGGGTAATGCGTAACCCGCGTCCAACGGCCAGTGAGAACCATCGGAAATATATTGGTTTACGTGGTTCTCCTTTCATAATGTATTTGCAGATTGCTTCCAGAATATCATCTGATTCGTATTTCTCATATCCTGCGACAAGTGCTTTATAAAGACTTCCATAATAATGCTTTTCATATCCTGACAGATATGCCATACGCATTACAAGTTCTTCTGTAAGCAGATCATGCTTTCCGGCAAAACAGAATACCTGTATCCAAAATGGTGTAAGTCTGTGGAGCAGTGAAACTTCCTCGCTGACCATTCGCCATGCTTCCATATAGAGAAGCGGACTGCAGCAGCCTCTTTCATAAAGTTCTTCCATCATAAAGAGGACTCTTGACGGTGAGGTTCGATATGTACTGTCTAACTGGAGCAGCAGCCACAACAACTGAAAACTGTCTTCCTGCTGCCGGAAAAAATTCTGAAGCTTCCATACAGCCTGTCCTCTGTCTCTGTATAGTCCTGTTACTGTGCAAAGATACAGATAAGTTCCGGCCGCTTCCAGTTCATCTCTTGCAAATTCTTTTCCACGATATTTCTTAAGAATCTTCTTTGCATCCTCATCCTTTCCATCCAGATGATCTATGTACGCTTCCAGAAACTGATATTCCGGATATTCACATCCCGATTCTCTTAACTGATTCAATTCGTAAACGGAATTCTCTTTCCATTTCTGGAAATCGATTTTTCCTTTCTGATATTCAAGGTAATCCTTTACAAGAGCAAGCTTGTGTTTTTTCTCTTCCCTGTGTACGTCGATATGAATACGGGATGCTTTTGATGCCAGCACATGATATTTCAGTTCCTGATAAGGACTCCTTACAATGATCTCTCCTATATAATTATCCTTTTTCAGCTTATCTGCATGCACCAGATATCTGATCTGTACACTGCTTCCAATAAAATCTTCATCTGTGATCACATGACGTTCGGATTCAAGAAACTCCCCTCTTGTCTCTATCTCCAGGCGAAGATGTCCCTTGCCGCTTCTGTGTACCTCAAATGATTCCTGCATATCCTCTTCTACATTATAGAACTCTGATGCCAGTGTCTTTAATGATATGGAAACTGGTTCCTTTTCTTTCAGACTGATCAAAAACTCTTCCAGATGCTGATACGTTACCGGCTGTTTTGAAAGCCCTGCATACAATGCCTTTTGTTTCTTGTCTGCATTTTTCAGCACTATGTAAAAATCTTTATCTGTAAAAAGCTGGTAAGCTTCCCTGAAATCTTTCTCTGCAATTTTGCAAAAGCTTTTCAGATCACTGACCTTCCCAATAGAGCTTATGATTTCATCACGCACTGCTTCAATTACAAACGGAAGCTTATATTCACCAATACCGGATGTTATACACAGCCAGCCGCTGCATACATCTCCGGGCTGCATACCGGCAGCATCAATGCCATATGGCAGACGGACAGTCGTGCCGGAAAAACGGCTGTTTCCGGGAACAAACCTTCTGTCTGACGAAGTAACATAGCCCTGTATCTTATCATTATTCTCCGTTCCCAGATACAGTTCTCCCTGTGCTGTCGTTCCTGCTTTGATTTTTATCTCCAGTTTTTCTTTTGAAAAAAGGAGTTCCGGATGATTGTATTCAAAATTTCCATTGAGTATCTGTTCTATCTTTTTTTTCAATATGGTTCACCTGATTATCCTTGAAAATGTATTTTAAATTTACTCATATAAAAAATATTATACACTACATCGGGATTATACGCAACAAACTGCTTTTCTCCCCATTGCATTCTTTATCATGCATTTTTTACCGACTAACCTTTGAAACAGCAACTATCTCACACTTCTTCAGGTTGGAAAAGCACAGAAATCGCGTCTTCAACATAAACTATACAGAAACCCCTTTCGAGGTGGATCTTTGAAAACTTTTCAGAAACCTATGACCGCATCAGAGGAAAAACTCTGTCTTAAGCTCTGCCAGGAAGGGGATCCCGAGGCTAAGCGTATCCTGATCGAACGCAATCTCCGGCTGGTTGCACATGTTGCAAAAAAATATCAGGGAACCGGTGAAGAACTGGAGGATTTGATTTCCATTGGTACGATCGGACTGATCAAAGCAATTTCCACCTTCAATTTTGAGCGCTCTGCCAGATTATCCACTTATGCAGCCAGATGCATCGACAACGAACTCCTGATGATGCTCCGTGCCCGAAAAAAACGTTCGAAGGAGGTTTCTCTCTATGAACCGATCGGAACAGATAAGGAAGGCAATGAGATTAATCTTCTTGATATTATCGAAAGTCCACCTGTTGACATCGTAGAAGATTTTTCTATTCGTGAAAATATTCGTTTTCTTTTATCTTCTATGAAAGATGCACTCACCCAAAAAGAATATCAGGTTATTTGTTGTCGCTTTGGGCTCTTTGGTTTCCGCGAAATGACACAGCGCGAAATCGCTGAACAGCTTCAGATCAGTCGTTCTTATGTTTCCAGGATTGAAAAAAACGCATTAAAAAAACTGAAGGCTCTGTTCTGCTGATCTTATTCCCACAGTTTACTAATGCGTTTTTTACTCATAAACATTCCTGACAAAAAAAGACAGAATTTTGTGGGATTCCTCTCCACAAAACTCTGTCCTTTTTTTATTCTTCTGCTCTTCTCAGCAGATCATATTTTTCTACTTCTGTTCCAAGATCAACCGCAAGCTTCTGCTGTGGGTGTGGTGCACTTTCAACAGATTTTCCATCTTCATCGTAGATCGCCTTTACAACAGCTTCAATATTTCTGCCATCCGGCTTCATAATTTCAATTTTTTCGCCTACACTGAATTTGTTTCTCTGGGTAATATGTGCATATCCGTTCTCATCAACTTCTTCCGCATATCCCAGATAAGTATATTCCTTCACATAAGTATTGTTATCATAGATCTGTGTATTCTCATCCGGTTTGCCATAGAAAAATCCTGTCGTAAACTGGCGATACGTACAGTTGGAAATCTGCTCCTGATACCATGCCATATTAGCCTTGTATTTCTCCGGAGACTCCATGTAGTCATCAATTGCCTTACGATAAGTTCTTGCAACGGTTGCAACATAAAGAGCAGTTTTCATACGCCCCTCTATCTTAAGGCTGTCAATTCCGCTGTTCAAAATATCATCCATATGTTCTACCATACAGAGATCTTTGGAATTAAAGATATAAGTTCCCCTCTCATTCTCAAACACCGGCATGTACTCACCAGGACGCTTTTCTTCTACGATGGAATATTTCCAGCGACACGGATGTGTGCATGCTCCCTGATTTGCATCTCTTCCTACCAGATAGTTACTGAGCAGACATCTTCCGGAATAAGAGATACACATTGCACCGTGTACAAACGTTTCAATTTCCATATCATCCGGAATATGTGCACGTATCTCGCTGATTTCTTTCAGGGAAAGTTCTCTGGCTGTCACAACACGTTTCGCACCCAGTTTATACCAGAAACGATACGTCTCATAATTTGTGTTATTCGCCTGTGTGCTGATGTGGCATTCTATTTCCGGACAGATCTCACGAGCATAAGTAAAAATTCCCGGATCTGCAATGATCAGCGCATCCGGTTTCAGTTCTTTTAACTCCTGCAGATATTCTCTGACACCAGGAAGATCATCGTTGTGTGCCAGAATATTTACTGTTACATAGACCTTCACGCCATGTTCATGAGCAAAAGCAATTCCCTCTGCCATATCCTCATGGGAAAAATTCTTAGCTTTTGCCCGAAGGCCAAAAGCTTCTCCACCGATATACACCGCATCTGCACCAAAAATTACGGCTATTTTAAGTACCTCAAGACTACTTGCCGGTACCAGCAATTCAATATTTCTCATAATTCCTCCTTAACGCTCAAAGACACTCCGTCTCCTAACGGAATAATACTTGTCACAAGCTGTGGATGGTGTTTCAGTTCATACAGATATTCTCTCATACGTTTATAAATTGTACGGTTTCTTCTCTCCACCAGATAATGAGACTCTATCAGTTCGCCTTCCTGAAGTACGTTATCAGACATCAGCACACCACCTGGTGCAAGAAGACGTACAACATCCGGAAGCCAGTGAATATACTGTCCTTTGGCTGCATCCATAAAAATCAGATCATATGCCCCATCAAGCTCCTTCAGGATTGCTCCTGCATCTCCTTCCAGAAATGTAATCTGTGACTCTCGTCCTGCTTTACAAAAATTTTCTTTTGCCTTCGGTATTCTTTTCTCATAATTTTCGATTGTTGTAATATGCATATCCGGCTGACTGTATTCACACATAAGAAGTGTTGAGAACCCAACAGCCGTCCCTACTTCCAGAATACGCCGTGGTCTGTGGATCGCAAGCAATGTTTTTATAAAGCTCTGCATTTCTTTACGTATGATGGGAACTCCCTCTGACAGAGCAGAACACTCCAGTTCATCAAGAAATGGAGTGTTCCCTGCATCAAGAGAATTGATAAATGTACGCATTCTCTCCTCTACGATCACGAACCGGCTCCTTCCTGTTCTGCATCCCCCGCAAGAATACCCATGATTCTGTTTGGAGTATAAGCAGTACTGAGAAGATATGTTCCCGGCTTCATTTTACCACTATAGTTAGAAAGCTTCTCCTGCACCCAGAATACCATGGTATCCTCGATCAGACCTTTGCTTTTCAGTGTTCTGGCAATATCATATGCCGATGCATCTTCCTTGATCACAACCGTTACTTCCTGACCTTCTCCCGGGCTCATTGCCTGCTGGTTAAAAATATTATATCCAAACTGATAGGTTACTTTACCGATCCAGATTATAAGCACAGCCACACATACATACAGGGCTATTTTAAAAAATCCCCCTGCAACGATCACTCCGGCTGCACTTACACGATCTTTCGTATCTCCCATATCTGCTCCTTTCTGTGTACCGATTAAAAATCTCAGATTTCAGGAATCTTAATATCAATTCCATCCGTCAGGGTCTTACAGATTTGCTGCATCATCCTGCAAAGCGCCAGTTCTGCGTCAAGATAGGCATTTACTTCCGGATTTCTCCGAAGCTCTGCTGATTCTTTTGCCAGACGATCTGCTGCCTGAAGCAAATTTCCCTTTTCCTCATTCTGAAGGCGGAAATTATCTGCTTTAAATTGCTGTACTCTGGCATAAAGCTCCGGATTTTTTTCCAGAATCTCCTCCTGCTTCTTATAGTTTCTGTACACTTCACTCTTCTGAATAGCAGTCAGAAGAAGATGGATATTTCTGTTTACCGCATCCATTTTTATTATGCCTCCATAATAATCGGCAGAATCATCGGACTTCTCTTAGTTCTCTTCCACAGGAACTCACTGAGTGCGTCTTTTACAACATTTTTGATTTTGCCCCAGTCAGTAATATTTCGATCCAGACAGGAATCCAGTGCATTTTCCACGACTTCTTTTGCATGTTCCATAAGATCTTCAGACTCTCGCACATAAACAAATCCTCGAGATACAATATCCGGACCAGCAAGAACCACATTACTGTGGCGTTCCAGTGTCATAACAACGATCATAATTCCGTCCTCTGCAAGATGCTGGCGGTCACGTAATACGATATTTCCAACATCTCCGACACCAAGTCCGTCTACCAGGATTGCTCCTGTATGAACGGAACCTGTAACTACTGCACTGTTTGCATCCATTTCAAGTACATTTCCTGATGCAAGAATAAAGATGTTTTCTTTCGGAATACCAAGGTCCTCTACAACATGTTTCTGTGCAGTCAGATGTCTGTATTCACCATGAACCGGGATCGCATATTTTGGTCTTACAAGAGAATAGATCAGTTTGATCTCTTCCTGGCAGGCATGTCCTGATACATGAACATCCTGGAAAATAACCTTAGCTCCCTTCATTGAAAGTTCATTGATAACCTTGGAAACTGCCTTTTCATTTCCTGGAATCGGATTGGAGCTGAAAATAATCGTATCATTTGGTTTGATAGTTATCTTCTTATGGATATTTGCCGCCATTCTTGACAAAGCAGCCATGGATTCTCCCTGACTTCCTGTCGTGATCAGAACC
This sequence comes from uncultured Blautia sp., assembly GCF_934372025.1. Lineage (GTDB taxonomy): Bacteria > Bacillota > Clostridia > Lachnospirales > Lachnospiraceae > Blautia_A. Next base: position 17,686 of record NZ_CAKROJ010000015.1, on the reverse strand, counting down.
ATCTTTTCATCCGGATAATTTTTCACCTGATCGATCTCAATCAGAGTATTCTCCGGAATACGAAGATATCCAAGTTCAGAAGCAACCGAAATGATATTTACCATACTGCGGCCTTCTACGGCTACTTTACGTCCGAATCTGTATGCAGTATCAATGATCTGCTGTACACGGTCTACATTTGATGCAAATGTCGCAATAATGATTCGGGCTGTTCTGTGTTCATTAAAAAGATTGTCAAACACATGTCCGACTGTACGTTCTGACATAGTAAATCCCGGACGTTCGGCATTTGTACTGTCGCACATCAATGCAAGTACACCTTTTTTACCGATTTCTGCAAATCTCTGCAGATCGATCGCATCACCAAATACCGGTGTATAATCGACTTTAAAATCACCTGTATGGACTACAATACCTGCCGGTGAATAAATAGCCAGTGCAGAAGCATCCTGAATACTGTGGTTTGTTTTTATAAATTCAATGGAAAAATCCCCAAGATTGATGACCTGTCCGTGTTTTACTTCTTTAAGCTTTGTAGAACGTACAAGATTATGCTCTTTCAGCTTATTTGTGATCAGACCAAGTGTCAGTTTTGTAGAATAAATCGGTACGTTTACTTCTTTTAATACGTAAGGAAGTGCACCTATATGATCCTCATGACCATGCGTGATCACAAAACCTTTTACTTTTGAAATATTTTCTTTCAGGTAAGTAACATCCGGAATTACAAGGTCAATTCCCAGCATATCATCTTCCGGGAAAGAAAGTCCACAGTCGACTACCACAATACTGTCTTCATATTCAAAGGCTGTGATATTCATTCCGATCTGCTCCAGACCTCCTAATGGAATGATTTTAAGTTTGGAAGTTCCTTTACGTCCACGACGGGCATTTCCTCTCTGTTGCTGTGTCTTACCAGTGTTGTTTCTGGAAACAGGCTTCACTGCTGCCTTTGTCTGCTGTACAGCTGGTAATTCTACAGAAACTGTTTCCTCTTTTTTATCATAGCGTTTTGTATTTGGCCGCTGCTGTCTGTAACGGAAATTTTTCTGTCTGGCAGCTGGTTTCTTTGTATTATTATCACCTGGCTTATGATCCCGGTTGTTATATTTTCTTCCTTTATATTCTTTATGATTCTCTTTTAATTTATTTTCTTTTAGATTTTCGCTCAATCAAGCACCTCCATATTCTGTGCACACCAATACAGGAATGCGTATACATTCCCATCTGGTCTGCTTACCGTCCTATATGTCTGTGATAGTATAACTGTTCTTCACAGTTATGTTACATTTCAAAATCCACGTCTTCAAGCATTTGTTCAAAAACCTTATAAACTGCCTGCAGTTCGTCATCATCCTCGACCATTTCATAGCAGGCATCCGGATCTGTATCCTTTGATACATCCTTCAAAATATAGGCAGACGCTTCATCTTCCATGGAATCGGATACAAGAAGATACGATACTCCTCCGATTCTTGTCTGTTCTTCGATATAAAATTCTTCTACTGTCCCATCGGTCAGCTGAAATCTGATTTTTTCCATGCCTTCACCCTTATCATACTGACAGGGAGTCCAGATATCCCTGTAAAATAAATACTGCTGCAATTCCGTCGAGATACTCTTTACGATTCTCTCTTCGTACACCGGCCTCTATCAATGTGCGATCTGCTGAAACAGTCGTAAGACGTTCATCCCACATGATCACTTCCAGACCTGTACGTTTCTTAAGCATCTCCCCGAATTCCAGTGCTTTTTCTGCACGCTCACCAACTGTATTGTTCATATTCTTCGGATATCCCAGAACAATCTTTTCAACTTCATATTCTGTCACAAGTTCCTCAATACGTGCAAGCGTCCGGCGAAGCTTGTTTTCCTGTTTCCGCCAGATGGTATCTAATCTCTGGGCAGTCAGACCAAGTGGATCACTGACTGCCACTCCTACTGTTTTGGATCCATAATCCAGTCCCAGAATACGCATCATTTATCGTTCCCAGGATTTATTCTTAATATATTCATTAAGAAGTTCTTCTACCAGTTCATCTCGTTCCACTTTCATGATCATGCTTCTTGCACCCTTGTGACTGGTAATATAAGTTGGATCTCCGGACATAATGTAACCGACGATCTGGTTCACCGGATTATATCCTTTTTCATCCATTGCATTGTAGACCAGATCCAGTACTTCCTTTACTTCAAGATCTGCATCTGGCTTTGTTCTGAAATACTGTGTATTTCCTAAATTGTTTTCTGTCATTTTCCTCACGTCCTTAATAAGATTTCCTCTTTATTTTAATATAATTCGTTCTAAAATACAAGAACCGTTTCCAGAATATGCTCTTTTGCAAATCCAATGGCTCTGACTTTTACAAGATCATTCACTTTGTGTGCATCTGTTTTTCTGATAACAGCCTTTACATATTCTCTGCTGTGTCCCACGTACCACATTTCTCCTGCAATTTCAATTTCCTCTTCCAGAAGAATCTCAAGTTCTTTTCCTATCATTGCTTCTTCATATTCTTTTGCCCGCATCTCATGCAATTCCAGCATACGCTCACTACGCTGCGCCTTTACGGCTTCTGTCAGCTGTCCGTCCATTGCAGCTGCCTTTGTTCCCTGCCTTCTGGAGTATTTGAAAATGTGCGTCTCATAAAAATGAATATTTTTCACAAATTCATAGGATTCTTCAAAGTCCTCTTCTGTTTCCTGCGGAAAACCAACAATCACGTCTGTGGTAAGCGCCGGTGCGGCATAAAACTCACGGATCAGTGCACATTTTTCCGCATATTCCTGTGCACTGTAACGACGATTCATATTTTTCAGGGTCCGATTGCATCCACTCTGCAAAGATAAATGAAAATGTGGACATACTTTCCCTGTAGCTGTGATACCTTCCAGAAATTCTTCTGTTATAATTCTCGGTTCCAGTGACCCTAAACGAATTCTTTCAATTCCTGTTACTTTACTTACTTCCTGTATTAAAGAAAGAAGACTTTCTCTTTCTTCTTCCGGGAAATCCACACCATAGGAACTTAAATGAATTCCGGTAAGTACCACTTCCTTATATCCTTTTGCCGCAAGTGTCTCTACTTCTTTCAGAACATCTGCAATCCTTCTGCTGCGGACACGTCCTCTTGCATATGGAATAATACAGTAAGTACAAAACTGATTACAACCATCCTGTACTTTGATATATGCTCTCACATGTTCTGCTGTCGAAGCAATTGAAAGTTCTTCGTATTCTTTAGTACGATTGATTTCAATTACCTTCACCTGTCTGGCATGTTCTTTTTCATATGATTCCAGTGCTTCTACAATCTGCGTTTTCTGATTATTTCCAAGGATCAGATCTACTGCTGCATCTTCTTTAAGTTTTTCTGTATCTGCCTGCGCATAGCAGCCTGTAGCAACAACAATCGCATTCGGATTCATTTTTTTTGCTTTATGAAGCATCTGTCTTGACTTTCGGTCCGCAATATTTGTAACTGTACATGTGTTGATCACATAAACATCCGCACCTTCTTCAAATGGAACTGTCTCGTATCCTGCATTTTCCAGAAGCTGCTGCATTGCTTCAACTTCGTATGCATTTACTTTACAGCCCAGATTATGAAGCGCAACCTTTTTTTTCATAATATACCTCTTTTATTTTCTGATATTTCTGTCTATTCTCTCGATTTAATTGTTTTTTTATAAATGCCAATTGTATTTTCCTTTCTTTTCCCTTGACTTTTTGAACATGGACGGGTAAGATAAATGACATAACAACACTTAAATAGGGAGGTTCTCAAAATGAAAACATTAAAAATCTCGCTGAATTCTATCGATAAAGTGAAAGCATTTGTAAACGAGATCAGTAAATTTGACTGTGACTTTGATTTAGTATCCGGAAGATATGTGATCGATGCAAAATCCATCATGGGTATCTTCAGCCTGGACTTATCCAAACCAATCAATCTGAATATCCATGCAGAAGGAACTACTCTTGATACAATCCTGGCAGTCGTTCAGCCTTATGTAATTGAGTAATCTGCATTATTTCTTTTTTGAGAAATCAGATATTAATGAGTTATAAAACAGCTTCTTTGCACAATGCATGAGAAGCTGTTTTATATTTTTGCTCATTTCTCTACTGAATCTCAATAACTTCTGTTGAAGCCAAAGCTTCTTCCATCAGCTGATCGATCTTTTCGTTTAATTTCTCTTCAGATCTGTGAATAACCTTGAGATTTGGTTTTGTAACCGGATGTTTTGCCACAAAGATCGTGCAGCAATCTTCAAACGGCTGGATAGAGGTCTCAAATGTATTGATTTTTCTGGAAATCTGAACGATCTCTTCTTTATCAAATCCAATAACCGGACGGTACACCGGAAGTTCACATGCCTCATCTGTTGCTGCAAGGCTCTGCAGAGTCTGGCTTGCAACCTGTCCGATACTTTCTCCTGTAATAAGACCCAGACATTTGTCTTTGCGTGCAAAATGCTCAGCGATACGCATCATATAACGACGCATGATAATTGTCAGTTCTTCGTGCGGACACTGATCATAAATATAAAGCTGAATGTCTGTAAAGTTAACTACATGGAGACGAATCGGTCCGCTGTAACGAGCCACCAGTTTTGCCAGATCTACAACCTTCTGTTTGGCACGTTCACTTGTATACGGCGGTGCATGGAAATAAACAGCCTCTATCTTAACTCCACGTTTGGCGATCATGTAACCGGCAACCGGACTGTCAATTCCTCCGGACAAAAGAAGCATTGCTTTACCGTTTGTTCCGATCGGCATTCCTCCAGGACCCGGGATCGTTTCAGAATATACGTAAATCTTATCACGAATTTCTACTGACAATGTCATCTCCGGTTTATGTACATCAACGGTTGCCTCCGGAAATGCATCCAGAATTTTCTCACCAATTGCAGCACTTACCTCCATTGATGTGATCGGATATGATTTTTTTGCTCTTCTCGTATATACTTTAAAGGAACCATTATACTCAGGATATCTTGCTTCCATATAGGATACAACATCTTTGGCCATCTGATCAAAGCCCTGATCCTCATAAATCACAACCGGGCTGATTCCTACAATACCAAATACGCGCTGCAGTGCCTCCACAGCCTCTTCAAAATCATATTTTTCCGGGCAGAACACATATACTCGTCCCTGCTCCTTAGTTACAGTAAATTCGCCTTCTACCGGCTCAAGAGCCAGCTTCATCTGTTTTACAAGCGCATCTTCAAAAAGATATCTGTTTTTTCCTTTAATCGCAATCTCTGCATATTTTATTAAGAATGCGTGAAATATCATATCGGGTTTTCCTCCTGATTATTTTCTAGAATAGCGTCTGAGCATTGGAACCAGCGTTTTCATGGTTTCCAGGAAATAGTCTGCTTCTTCCATGGTATTTTCCTCGCAGAAGCTCAGACGTACTGTACTTTCTATCTGATCCTTTGGCATTCCCATGGCGCTTAAAGTAGCACTCGGTTTTCTTTTATGGCTGGAGCATGCACTGCCTGCAGAAATATAAATTCCTTTATCCTCCAGTGAATGAAGCAGTACTTCACTCCGCACACCCATAACACTGATACTCAGGATCTGTGGTGCTCCTTCTCGAAGCGGCATTCCATTGATGCGGATATCTCCGATTTGTACAAGTCCTTCTGCAATATGTTCCTTCAGCTGATACATGTGTTCCACATTCTCATCCAGATTCTCATAAATCTGTCCTGCTGCCACACCAAGTCCCGCAATTCCAGGTACATTATCTGTTCCGGAACGCATGCCGCTCTGCTGGCCGCCACCAAGGATCTGCGGAATGATCTTGGCCTTTTCATTGATATAAAGAAATCCGATTCCTTTTGGTCCATGGATCTTATGTCCGCTGACTGCCAGAAGATCAATTCCCATTTTCTTCGGATAAATACGATATTTACCAAATCCCTGAATGGCATCTACATGATACAGAGCTTTCGGACATTTCTCATGAACCATCTTTGCAATTTCTTCCACTGGCATAACAGAACCAACTTCATTATTTACCAGCATGGTAGACACCATGATCGTATCTGGTCTCAGAACCGACTCAAGTGCACTCATTTTTACTCTGCCCTGTGCATCTACCGGAAGATAAGTGATTTCAAACCCCTGCTCCTGGAGAAAAGAGGCCGGCTGACTGACTGCAGCATGTTCTACAGCTGTAATGATAATATGATTTCCATTGCGTCTGTTTGCCAGTACGCCTCCAATAAGTGCAAGGTTATCTGATTCTGTACCACCGGATGTAAACAGGATTTCCTTTTCCTGTACCTTCAGGATCCCTGCTATTGTTTTTGCTGCTTCTTTTACATATTTTTCTGCTTCTACGCCCTTCAGATGCATAGCGGACGGATTTCCAAAATCCTCTGTCATCGTCTTTACCACAACGTCTTTTACGGAATCATAACATCTGGTCGTTGCAGAATTGTCAAAATAAACTTCCATAATCTCCTCTTTATAACTGTTCAGACTCTTCACCGCAGAGTCTCTTTTAAACATTTACTTCTTTTCTGTTAATTTTCAAGCTGGAACATCAGAACCGACAAAATTGCAAGTCCTGCTGTTTCTGTGCGAAGAATGCGCCTTCCAAGAGTGATCGGCTTTGCACCTTCACTGATAGCTGTTTCTACCTCTTTTTCTTCAAATCCACCTTCTGGTCCAATGAAAATTCCAACAGACTGACCCAGGGTGATACCCGCAAGGATTTCTTTTGTCTCCTTCATTCCCTTCGCGAGTTCGTAAGGAATCAGTCGGACATCCATAGACTGCGCATATTTTAAAGCATCTTTAAAAGTAAGCACTTCATGAACCTTCGGAATCAGCATTCGCTTGGATTGTTTTGCTGCACTTTCGGCAATCTGCTGCCAGCGATCTACCTTCTTTGCAGCTTTCTTGCTGTCCAGTTTCACAACACATCGTTTTGTCTCCACCGGAATCACCTCATATGCGCCAAGTTCTACTGCCTTCTGTATGATCAGTTCCATTTTATCTGCCTTGGGCAGACCCTGAAACAGATAAATGCGGTTGGGAAGCTCATAATCCGGCTCCTGCGCATATATAATATGGAGAAGTACTTCTTCCTGACTGAACGCCTCAATTGCACATCTGTATTCTTTTACACCGCCATCGCTGATCCACACTTCCTCACCCTGTTTCATACGAAGGACATTGGAAATATGATTAACATCACTTCCTGTAATATGGATCTGATGCTGTTCTTCATCAACCTGATGTGGTTCTACAAAAAATCTCTGCATGAGATCAGTCCTTTCTTGCTGTTACACAGACCCACTCGCCCTGTCTTGTCACTTCTACAAGTGTCAGTCCTGCTTTAAGCACAGCTTCCCTGACTACTTCTTCTTTGACATCAAGAATACCGGAAGTGATATAGTATGCACCTTTTTTCATCTGATGAACAATTACCGGTGTAAGTGGAACCAGTACATCTGCGAGAATATTCGCAGCGACAATATCATATTTCTCATAGCCGACCTGATCCTGTACTTCTTTATCATCGATAATATTTCCGATCATCATATCAAAAGTTTCGTCTACGATCTGGTTTGCTTCTTTGTTATCCTGCACTGCCGGTACTGCACATGGATCAAGATCTGTTCCTACTACATGACCTGCACCAAATTTCAGTGCTGTAATTCCAAGGATACCACTTCCGGTTCCTACATCAAGTATTTCCATTCCCGGTTTCACATATTTCTTCAGCTGACGGATCACAAGCTGTGTTGTCTCATGCATACCCGTTCCAAATGCTGTACCAGGATCAATGTGAAGGATCATTTTGTCCTTATCTTCCTCTTTGATTTCTTCCCATGACGGAACGATCAGGATATCATCCACATAAAACTGATGGAAAAATTCTTTCCAGTTGTTGATCCAGTCTTTATCTTCTGTCTGAGACTCTTCAATCGTACCTTCTCCGATATCCATGAATGCGCGAAGCTCATCCAGTGCTTTTCTGACATCCGCCAGAATTGCATCTTTATCTGCATCTTCCTCCAGATAAAAGTTCAGATATGCAATCCCGTCATCTGCCGGACCTTCCGGCATGATATCTACAAACATCTGTGCTTTATCTTCTTCGGTCAGCGGCTGATGATCCTGTATCTCAGCTCCTTCCACACCTATCTCTGCAAGAGTACAGATAATCATATCTTCTGCATCTGTTTTTGTTTTAATAGTAAAACGATTCCATTTCATATATTATAAGCTCCTGTCCCGGCTAAAAGCCTGATCATTATAATGTCTGCACTACTCACGGATTATTTTGCTGTAAACAGTCTCCATAATCCTATCTAATCTACTATACATGAAACCATAAAAAAAGAAAAGAGGGTTTTCCCTCTTTTCCCGAAAAGTTTCTTATATTTAATCCTCAAAAGTCTCTTTGAGTTTATCCATAAAGCTCTTTTTCTTCTTTTCTGATTTTTCGGAACCGCCATTTTCTTCCGATACAGGTCTGTTTCCACATGCCTCATCAAACTTACGAAGTGCTTCTTTTGCTTCCTCGTTAAGCTTGGTCGGAACCTGAACAATCAGTGTTACATAGTGATCACCACGGATATTTTTGTTTCTCAGTGACGGAACGCCTTTACCTTTCAGACGGATACGTGTATCTGTCTGTGTTCCTGGTTTCACCTCGTAAACAACATCTCCATCCACTGTATTGATATGGATTTCTCCACCAAGTGCAGCCTGTGCATAAGTCAGCGGCGCTGTTGAGAAAATATTCATATCCTGTCTCTGGAAAATTGGATGGCGTGCAACATTTACTTCTACAAGTAAATCGCCTCTTGGACCGCCATTTGTTCCGGGTTCTCCTTTATCACGGATGCGAATGCTCTGTCCGTTATCAATACCAGCCGGGATAGAAACAGAAATTTTCTTTCTGGAAGAAGTATATCCCGTTCCATGACAGGAAGTACATTTTTCTTTGATGATTTTACCACTTCCGTTACATTCCGGACAGGTCTGAACATTTCGTACCATACCAAACATAGACTGCTGTGTATAGACAATCTGACCTTCCCCGTTACATTTAGGGCAGGTAGTTGGCTGTGTTCCCGGCTTTGCACCAGTTCCATGACAAGTTGTACACTCGTCTTTCAAAACAATTTCCAGTTCCTTGTCACATCCAAACACTGCCTCTTCAAATGTAATATTCACACGGGCACGTAAATTAGCGCCTTTCATTGGACCATTATTGGCACGACGTCTCCCGCCGCCACCAAACAGATCACCGAAAATATCACCGAAGATATCACCCATATCCGCTCCGTTGAAGTCAAATCCACCGAAACCGCCGGCTCCACCGCCGCCCTGTTCAAAGGCAGCATGACCAAACTGGTCATACTGTCTTCTTTTCTCTGCATCACTTAACACACTGTATGCTTCTGTTGCTTCTTTGAACTTTGCTTCTGCTTCTTTGTCTCCCGGATTTACGTCCGGATGATATTTTTTGGCTAATTTTCGATATGCACTTTTTAATTCTGAATCACTGGCAGTCTTGCTGACACCCAGGACCTCATAGTAATCTCTTTTATCAGCCATCTTTTCTCTTTCCTATACCTTAATTAGACCTCTTTATAGTCGGCATCTACAACATCATCGCCATAGCCTGCTTCATTTCCGCCCTGAGCTGCTCCGGCACCTGCTCCCGGGTTCGGGCCTGCCTGACCGCCGGCCTGCTGTGTCTGCTCATACATTTTAGCGAAAAGCTTCTGTGCACTTTCCATCATTTTTTCCTGAGCTGCTTTGATGTCTGCAATCTGAGAATCTGTAAGCTCTGCATTTGCTGTCTGAGCAAGAAGATCTTTCAGTGCATTCAGGTCTGTTTCAACAGCAGCTTTATCGTTGGCATCAATCTTATCGCCAGCTTCTTTAAGTGCATTCTCAACCTGGAATACCATGGAGTCTGCATTGTTTCTTGTATCGATTCCCTCTTTACGTTTCTTATCCTGAGCTTCGAACTCAGCAGCTTCTTTGACTGCTTTGTCAATATCAGAATCAGACATGTTGGAACCAGCTGTGATTGTGATGTGCTGTTCTTTACCTGTTCCAAGATCCTTAGCAGATACATTTACAATACCGTTGGCATCAATATCGAATGTAACTTCGATCTGCGGAACACCACGACGTGCTGGCGGGATTCCATCCAGACGGAACTGTCCAAGGGATTTGTTATCTTTTGCGAACTGACGCTCACCCTGTACTACGTTGATATCTACTGCTGTCTGGTTATCTGCTGCTGTAGAGAAGATCTGGCTCTTCTTGGTCGGGATAGTTGTATTTCTCTCGATCAGACGAGTTGCGATACCACCCATTGTCTCGATAGACAGTGACAGCGGAGTAACATCCAGAAGAAGGATATCACCGGCACCTGCATCACCTGCAAGTTTACCACCCTGTACGGAAGCACCAAGTGCTACACATTCATCTGGGTTCAGGGATTTGCTTGGTTCTTTACCTGTAAGCTGTTTTACTTTATCCTGTACTGCCGGGATACGTGTAGATCCACCTACCAGAAGTACCTGGCCAAGTTCAGAAGCTGTGATACCTGCATCAGACAGTGCACGGCGAACCGGTTCTGCTGTTTTTTCTACCAGATCATGTGTCAGCTCATCGAATTTAGCTCTTGTAAGGTTCATATCGAAATGCTTCGGTCCTTCTGCTGTTGCAGTAATGAACGGAAGGTTGATGTTTGTTGTTGTTGCGGAAGAAAGTTCTTTTTTAGCTTTCTCAGCAGCTTCTCTCAGTCTCTGAAGTGCCATCTTATCATTGCTTAAATCAACGCCTTCTGCTTTCTTGAATTCGTCGATCATCCAGTCTGTAACTTTCTGGTCAAAGTCATCACCACCAAGACGGTTGTTACCAGCTGTGGAAAGTACTTCGATAACACCATCACCGATTTCGATAACGGATACGTCAAATGTACCACCACCTAAGTCGTAAACCATGATCTTCTGTTCTTTTTCGTTGTCAAGACCATAAGCAAGAGCTGCTGCTGTAGGCTCGTTGATGATACGTTTTACATCAAGACCAGCAATCTTACCAGCATCTTTTGTTGCCTGACGCTGAGCATCGTTGAAGTAAGCCGGAACTGTGATAACAGCTTCTGTTACGCTTTCTCCAAGGTATCCTTCTGCATCTTTTTTCAGTTTCTGAAGAATCATAGCAGAAATTTCCTGTGGAGAGTATTTTTTATCATCAATTGTTACACGATAATCAGTACCCATCTCTCTCTTGATGGAAGAGATTGTTCTGTCTGCGTTTGTTACTGCCTGACGTTTTGCAGGCTCACCTACAAGACGTTCTCCTGTTTTTGTGAAAGCAACTACAGACGGTGTAGTTCTTGCGCCTTCTGTATTAGCGATAACGGTTGGCTGTCCACCTTCCATTACAGCTACACAACTGTTTGTTGTACCTAAGTCAATACCAATGATTTTTCCCATGATAATATTCCTCCTGAATTTATTCTAAGATTATTAAATATTTTAATTTGTCCTTCCAGAAAAAGTAAATGTCTGCTTCGCAGCCGCTTCCTTTTTCTTTGAGTACGATCAGTTTGCAACTTTTACCATGCTGTGACGGACTACAAATCCTTTATAGGTGTAACCCTTCTGAAGTTCTTCCACAACAATGTTGTCTCCAACTGATTCGTCTTCTACATGCATTACTGCATTGTGGAAGTCCGGATTAAATTCCTTGTCCACTGCCTCGATCTGTTCAACTCCCAGACCTTCCAGTGTAGTCATAAGCTGTTTGTAGATTTTTTCCATTCCATCAGCAAATGGATCGTTTTCCGGAGCCTGTGCAAGCCCTCTTTCGAAGTTATCCACAACCGGGAGAATCTTCTCAATAATGTCTTTTGCTCCGATGATATACATACTGGATTTTTCTTTTTCCGTACGTTTGCGGAAATTATCAAACTCAGCCATGTTACGTTTCAGTCTGTCAGTCAGATCTTCGATCTGCTGTTCAAGCTTGTTTTCTTTTTTCTTTTTGCCAAAGAAAGAAGTTTTTCCTTTTGCGTCTTTATCCTCTTCGGCATCAGGTTCTTTATCCTCTTCCGGATTTTCTCCTGCAATTGTCTCCGGTGCTTCTTCTACCGGCTCTGTAACAGGTTCTGTTTCCGGAGTTTCTTTCTCCACTTCTTCCTGTACGCCAGCTTCATTTTTATTTGTTTCTGACACGTTTCTTCTACCGCCTTTCCAGTCAGACAGCTAACTGTCTTAGTTACCTTTATTTTTTTTGAATACCTCATCGAGTTCAACTTTGAGGGTCTTCAGACTATTTACCACATTCTCATAATCCATACGCTTCGGTCCGACAATACCGATTGTTCCGTGCATTCCCTGTCCCAGCTCATAAGTTGCTGTTACAACACTGCAATCCTTCATTGTAGAAATTGGAAGTTCATCTCCGATATATACCTGAACTCCTGTATTATCATCTGCCATTCTTTCTTTAACCAGATCGACCAGTTCCTGTTTTTCTTCAAAAGTTGAAATCAGTTCCGTAGCCTTTGTCTTATCAGACAGCTCCGGATATTTAAAGAAGTTTGTGGCTCCTGACGTATAAATTTCCATGTCATCCTCATCAACATGGATCGTTGCTGCAACCGCATCCAGTACTCTTGCAACCAGTCCGCTGTGGATACCTGCCTGTTCCTTTAATCTGGCGATCATGCCAAGATTAATATCCTGAATTGGTAATCCATTCAGATTCGTATTAAGAAGAAGGTTAAGCTTCAGAAGTGTTTCATCATCCATCTCTTCATCCAGATCAATGATCTGATTACGGATGACATTTCCTTCACACACAACTACTGCTACCAGCTGCTGCTCATTGACGCGGGAGAGCTGAATAAATTTCAGCTTGTTGCCGCTGTACTGAGGAACTGAGACCATCGTCGCATAATTTGTGTTGGAAGCAAGGACACGTGCTACTTTTTTAAGCACCTTTTCCATCTTGTCTGTCTTCTCAATCATCAGATTACGAATTTCTTCGATCTCGTCTTCCTTTTCCTTCATCAGTTCGTCCACATAAAGCCGGTAACCTTTGTCAGAAGGTATTCTGCCTGCCGATGTATGTGGCTGAACAATGTAACCCATATCTGTCAAATCAGACATTTCGTTTCGGATTGTTGCTGAGCTGACATTAAGGTCTGCATCCTTGGATATTGTCCGGGATCCTACCGGTTCGCCTGTTTCCATGTATGTCTTGATGATCGCCTTGAGAATTCTCTTCTTACGATCTGTCAATTGTTCATCCATGTACTCAGCTCCTTTCCTTTTAGTCTGTTAGCACTCATTAATGAGGAGTGCTAACATCTATACTGTTAAGATAGCACTGTAGTAATTGTTTGTCAACATCTAATTTATATTTTTTTAAAAAATCAAAAAAATCACAGTACAGACATAACTCGAGGGATTTTGATGTTTTCCCTGTCAGTTTATGTCGATACTGTGATTTTTATTTTTCATTTTATATCTGCTGATTATAATCCACTCCTGCGGATTGCCTCTACCACTTCTTTGATTTTTTCCGGCGGCAATACCAGCGCAAAACGCACATAGCCTTCTCCATGAGGTCCAAAGCTTGCTCCCGGTGTCACGATAACGCCGGCCTTTTCCATAAGTTCCATGCAGAATGCCATGCTGTCTGTGCGTCCTCCCGGAATTTTTGCCCAGACAAACATAGTACCTTTACCATTCGGAAGTTCCCAGCCGATCTCGCGAAGTCCATTGCAGAGAGCATCTCTTCGCTCCTGATACATCTGGCACTGCTCTCTGACGCTCTCAAGCGGTCCCTTAAGTGCAGCAATCGCAGCCTTTTGAATTGTAAGAAACATTCCAAAATCAATCTGGCTTCTGAGTTTGCGAAGTGCGGCGATCACATCCGGACGGCCTACCAGAAAGCTGATCCTTGCTCCGGTTACATTGAAGGATTTCGAAAGGCTGAAAAACTCTACACCAACTTCTCCTGCACCTTCTGTTGCCAGAAAACTTCCCCCATGTGCTCCATCAAAAATAATATCACTGTAAGCATTGTCATGGATGATCAGAATATCATACTTCTTCGCAAATTCCACGATTTCTTCATAAAGTCCCGGTGTGGCGACACTTCCTACCGGGTTGGACGGAAGAGAAACCACCATATATTTTGCTTTCTTTGCAACTTCTTCCGGAATATCCTTTACATATGGAAGGAAATCATGCTCTGCCACCAGTGGATAATAGTATGGTACCGCTCCTGCCATCAGGCTTCCTGCCGCAAATACCGGATAACACGGATCCGGAAGAAGAACGACATCCCCCTCATCGCAGAGTGCCATTCCAAGATGACCCATGCCCTCCTGGCTTCCGTAAACAGTCATAACCATATCCGGTGTCAGTTCAACGTCAAAACGCTTCTTATAATATTCACAGACTGCTTCCAGAAGTTCAGGAAGGTCTCTGAGACTGTATTTCCAGTTATCATCATCCATAGCTGCTTCTGCCAGAGCTTTTTTGATGTGTTCCGGTGTCCTGAAGTCTGGTGTTCCCACACTCATATTATAAATTTTCATGCCCTGCTGCTCCAGTTCCATACGTCTGTTATTCAGGGCCGCAAAGATTTCTTCCCCAAATCTGTCTAGTCTCTTAGAAAACTGCATATCGACTCCCTCTTTCTACATAATGGTTTTATTTTATCACGCTCTCCATTACTGCACAAGAGTAAAGTGTTAGCAATTTACAGTTATACTTCCAGTTCCTCCAGATTTTTCTTCAGTTCCATCATCTTATCGCGAAGTTCTGCTGCCTGTTCAAAGTTAAGATCTGCAGCGGCAGCCCGCATCTGCTTCTCAACCTGTCCGATCAGTTTCGTCAGTTCTTTTCTTGTCATAGATTCCGGATCTTTTTTGAGCTTGTCTTCTGTCTCTGCAACCGCTTTGGAGACAGTGATCAGATCACGTACTGCTTTTTTGATCGTAGTTGGTGTGATTCCATGTTCCTTATTATAAGCTTCCTGGATCTTTCTTCTTCGTTCAGTCTCCTGGATAGCTTTACGCATAGAATCAGTCATCACATCCGCATACATGATAACATGTCCTTCGCTGTTACGGGCAGCTCGTCCAATTGTCTGGATCAGCGAAACTTCCGATCGCAGAAATCCCTCTTTATCTGCATCCAGAATTGCCACCAGAGTAATCTCCGGAATATCCAGTCCTTCTCGCAAAAGGTTGATTCCGACAAGTACATCAAACACATCAAGCCGCATGTCACGGATGATCTCCGCACGTTCCAGTGTATCAATATCGGAATGCAGATAACGAACACGGATACCTACATCCTTCATGTAATCTGTAAGGTCTTCTGCCATTCGTTTGGTCAGAGTTGTAATCAGAATCTTATGTCCTTTATCTACTTCTTTATTTACTTCACTGATCAGATCATCGATCTGTCCCTCTATCGGCCGCACCTCTACCTTTGGATCAAGAAGTCCTGTTGGTCTGATAATCTGTTCCGCACGTAAAAGCTCATGTTCTGCCTCGTACTGACCCGGTGTCGCGGAAACAAACATAACCTGGTCGAGTTTATTTTCAAATTCCGTAAAACTCAGCGGACGGTTGTCCTTTGCAGATGGAAGGCGGAAACCATAATCCACCAGGGTCTGCTTACGGCTCTGATCACCGGCATACATTCCTCCAACCTGCGAAACAGTCTTATGGGATTCATCTATAATAAGAAGAAAGTCATCCTTAAAATAATCCATAAGTGTGTACGGCGGCTGTCCCGGTGCCAGTCCTGTCAAATGTCTGGAGTAATTCTCAATTCCCGAACAGAAGCCTGTTTCTTTCATCATTTCCACATCAAAGTTTGTTCGCTCTGCAATTCTCTGTGCCTCAATCAGCTTATCCTCACTTTTGAAATAAGAAACCTGTTCTTTCATTTCTTCCAGAATCGCATCTGCTGCTTTCTGTATCTGACTTTGTGGAACAACATAATGAGATGCCGGGAAAATTGCAGCATGTTTTAATTCACTGCGTTTTTCTCCGGTCAAAACATCTATTTCTGTGATACGATCAATTTCATCCCCAAAGAATTCTACACGGATTGCACGGTCTGAGTAGTTAGCCGGAAAAATCTCCAGCACATCTCCTCGTACACGGAAAGTACCTCTGTGAAAATCCATTTCGTTACGGTTGTACTGGATATCGATCAGTTCCCTGATCACATCATCCCTGTCTTTCTCCATGCCGGGGCGCAGAGAGATCATCATATCAAAAAATTCTTCCGGTGCACCCAGACCATAAATACAGGATACAGAAGACACAACGATAACATCTTTACGCTCGCAGAGTGCCGCTGTGGCAGAAAGGCGCAGCTTGTCGATCTCGTCATTGGTGGACGCATCCTTTGCAATATAAGTATCGGTAGACGGAACATATGCCTCCGGCTGGTAGTAATCGTAGTAGGAGACAAAATATTCCACTGCGTTCTCAGGAAAGAATTCCTTAAACTCACCGTACAGCTGTGCTGCCAGTGTTTTATTGTGTGCAAGTACCAAAGTTGGTTTATTCAACCGGGCGATGACATTCGCCATGGTGAAGGTCTTACCGGAGCCGGTGACCCCCAGCAAAGTCTCGAACTGATTGCCTTCTTTAAAGCCCCTGACCAGTTTTTCAATTGCCTGGGGCTGATCCCCGGTGGGTTTGTATTCGGAGTGAAGTTTGAAAATTTGTTGTGAGTTCTGCACAAAAACACCTCCTGTTTTTATATCAAAAAAGTTCGTCTGTCCGGCATAAAAAGCAGTAATACTAACGTGAGCAACACTCAAATTTATTTATTGTTCGTTCGCCTGCTTAAAGCTGAAAGAATGGTTCTTTTAAGCTTTTCTGCATCAACAGGCTTTGCAACATGTCCGTTCATTCCTTTTGCCAATGCCTTTTTTCTGTCTTCCTCAAATGCATTGGCTGTCATTGCTACAATCGGAATACCTGCTTTTTGCTTATCTGCCAATCTTCTGATTTCCTGAGTTGCCTGATATCCATCCATGTTCGGCATCTGGATGTCCATGAGTATCAAATCATAGGTTCCTGCCGGTTTCTGTTCCATCTTTGCCACACATTGAATTCCATCCTCAACGCGCTCAACTATAAGTCCCATATCCTCCAGAATAAACTCTGCAATTTCCGCATTCAGATCATTATCCTCAGCCAGCAGAACATGTTTTCCACTGATCCCGTCTGTTTCCTCTGTATCCGGGGACATGTCCGTATCCTGCTCGTAGTAACCCTTATCAGCAATCCTGTATTCCATGATAACTGTAAATTTACTTCCTTCTCCCAGCTTACTTTCTACTTCGATGGTTCCGCCCATCATATCAATATACTTCTTTATGATTGGCATTCCCAGACCTGTTCCCGCAACCTTTCCGTCTGTTGTATTGCGTTCCCGGGTAAAAGCCTCAAACAGGGATGGCAGGAATTCTTCACTCATTCCGATACCTGTATCAATTACCTGCGTCTGTATCCGCACATATCCCTCCCTGTCACAGTCAAGTTCTGTGATCCTTATGGTAACCATTCCCCCTGAAGCTGTATATTTTACCGCATTGCTGAGCAGATTGAGGAAAACTTCCCGGTTCTTT
>NZ_CAKROJ010000014.1 GCF_934372025.1 uncultured Blautia sp. | reverse complement strand
CTTTCATCCAGATTCAGCAGCATTGCATCGGTACATCCTGCTTTAAACTTCTCCGAAAGTTCATTGATTTCTTTTTCGGACATGTTGGAATGCTCTCTCAGAACACCGAAGAAATTATACACATTCCCCCATAACTCAGAGGAATGATCGACCACGACACGGCCATTCGGATGAACAACATAACTCTGGGCATTGCCATCGAAAGCAGAAATATCCAGTAGATCTACGATATCAGAATTTTCATAAGCAATGGCAATGGCATCATATTCAAATCCCTGATAAGTTCCGTGAGCCCTTGGAGTGGCAAAGACAAGCAACTGGGATTTTCCGGGAACTGCTGCATTCGCAATAACATCATTTCCCTGCCGAATCTCCTCTTCAATATTTTCCTGTAATCCAAGGTACCCGGTTTCCCCTGTTGCCATCTTATAATTCCCGTCCACTGACAGAAAATAGAATTCTAAAAAGCCTGCATCTTCCTGCGCTTGCTTTATATAATCACGAATATCATCTTCACTGGAGGTATTCTGCAGATTCTCTCCCCACATATGAAGATAGGTCAGATTCTTCTCTGTCAGTTCCCTCAGCATGTTATCAGACTGATGAAAAACTTCCGTCAGATGAGAAACACTTTCTTCATAAATAGTTTTCGATACAAATCCAAAATATCGAAAAACCATCAAAACAATTCCAAGAGAGACAGCTATAAGGACAGCTATCTTTACCCGTTTTCTCATAACATGTTTCTCTTTTTTTGTATTATGATTCTTAACGTCCATTCTTCTCACCTCAAAATCATATAGTCTTCAGGCTCTGCAAGAATGGCATCACCATCTGAAATATATGCTGTCCAGGTATCATCTACAGAGATACCTCCTCCATCAAACACAGTATTTTCATCTGCTGGATAAGCTTCCATGTGCTGCGGTGAAGCAATGCAGGTCACCGTAAAAGTATCCTCATCCTGGATTTGTTTTCCGTCCTTTGTAACTTTGCTCAATGTATAGCCATCATCTGTTTCTTTGACTTCCACAGAAATGCCGCTGAGCACAGGCAGAGAACCTCGGTTAAATGGGATGAAACCTCCATCATAGCCTTCTACAAAGTTTTTAATCATCTCTTTCAGTTCAGCACCGCTCATTTTGCTGCTATAAGCTGAAAGTTCGTTTGGCATGATCATATTGCGTGCCATTTTTTCTGTATATCCTGCCTTCAGTACATTTCCCGTAAAACTGTTTCCAGTTGCAATCAGCACATCCGACCCATAAATACCCCGCAGAGTATTTGCCATAACAGAATAGGCTGCATTACCTCCACTACTGTGGAAACGGTTGGAATAAGACTTCTGTAAATCCAATACTACTTTCTCAGAAGTGGATTTCTCCTCAAGAAGCTGAGTATTAAACGACTGATAAGCCTGCTCTGCATTATATTCTCCAGAGATCATTTTGGAAACCACATCCTTGGAAACAGAGAAAAAGTCATTTGACGCAATACGAATATACATATGGTTTTCTTCGATCACAGGTTTCACATCTTTCATATATTCCGTAAGATGGAAAGGCACATCCTGACTGTAACTTAACAGATCCTGACCATCACTAATGATCCGATTCTGTGCATCCTCTGAAAGCATTGTGTTCAGTACTTTCATTGCTTTCTTTCGACGTGTTTCATCCTTTGTCAGGTCATTATTTAAAGCCACCTGGAAGTATGGTGTAGTCATAATCCACTTTTCGCCATTCTCCTGAAAGAATGGAAGAAAGGTTGTGTTGATGCCCTGATCCTGGAACATTTTTACGCCTGCAGAACTGCCAAAGTACATGGCAAGCTTGCCGCTTTGATACATCTCAACTATATCATCATAATTCATATCCAGATCGTCCTGGCTCAGGCCGGTATCCTGGATAAACTGTTCCATACGTTCAAAAGCCTCCGGCCAGACTGTACTGTCCAGACCTTCTCTTTTTGTATTATCCGGATCACTGTAGGTGGTACGCCACTTGCGTCCCTCTGCCGAGGATAACTCCGATGCAGACAGACCCTGCAGTGTTTCCATACAGGTATAATCATAATAATAGTCCGCAGTAAACCCACGAATTCCCACTTCTTCAAATGCCTGGCAGGCAGAAACGAAGCTTTCATAATCTGTTGGAAGAGGAATATCATACTTTTCAAAAAGGTCTTTGTTGACCACAAAACCATGTGCATCTGCACACACTGGAAGCCAGTTTACACTTCCATCCTCATTCATAAAATTGTTAAGGTATGTATCATAAACAGCACCTGCCTCATTGGTTGTGGAAAGATCCATCAGACTGTCTTGCAGCGGACTTGCATCATGCAGTGAAAAACGACAGCAGGTTATAATATCCGGCAATCCACCGTTTTCATTCAGAAATCTGTAGAAATCCAGATCATTATTGCCTACTACAAATTCAACATTGATATCCGGAAGCTGTTCCTGGATATATGGTGCGTATTTCTCATACAGGTTTGTACTCCATAAATACACCGTGATTGTTTCTGCATCTTCTTTTTCCGCACTCTTCTCACTACAGCCTGACAGAAGTGATACGGCTGTCACCAGCATCAAAAGCATCGCCAAAGCTCTGCTCCATTTTCTCTTTTTCAATATGAATCCCCCTTCTGAAACTGACTTTCACTTATTCACCTCTTTATGAATTACTTTTATCAGTAATTCCGCATCAACAGGCTTAGCAACATGTTCATCCATTCCTGCTTCTTTTGCTCTTATTCTGTCCTCCGTGAACGCATTTGCTGTCATTGCAATGATCGGTATTGCCTTAGCATCCTCTCTGTCCATAGAACGGATCATCTTTGTTGCTTCATAACCATTCATGACCGGCATCATAATGTCCATAAGAATGACATCAAATTCGTCAGGTCTACTTTTTTCAAATATCTCAACGACTTCCTCTCCATTCCATGCCTTAGTCACGTCAGCACCTTCATTCTGTAGCATAAATTCTGCAATTTCCATGTTCAGCTCATTATCTTCCGCTAAAAGAATGTGCAGCCCACGGATGGAAACTTCTGTTTTTTCTCCAGTTTTAACTTTGCTGTCCCTGTCTGTATCAATCCGGAACGGAACCCGGATCACAAAGGTAGTTCCTGCGCCTTCTTCACTTTCAAAGGTAATGGTTCCACCCATTTTCTCGACCAGATTCTTTGCAATCGCCATTCCCAGACCTGTTCCTGCAAATTTTGTGCGGCTTCCTGTATGTTCCTGTGCAAATGGTTCAAACACACATTTCTGGAACTTCTCAGTCATTCCGATTCCTGTATCCCGACAGACAAATTCCATTGTCGTCATTTCTGGCTGTTCGGATGGAATTTCTATGCAGCTGATATAGATATATCCATTTTCTCTGTTATATTTCACCGCATTCGACAGGATATTCATCATCACACGTTTCACATACCCTGGACTTCCAATAAAATCACAGTGTGTGATTTCTTTTTTCTCCCACTCGATCCGGATATTCTGTTCTGCTGCCATCTGCTCGATCACAACAAATACTTCCCTGGAAATACTGCTCAGATTAAATGGAATCTCTTCCAGAACGATTTCACCTGACTCAAGCTTGCTCATGTCCAGGACATCATTTACCAGTTCCAGCAACAGATTAGATGCCTCTTTAACCTTTGTTCTGTATTCCGTCTGCTTCTCCATATCATCTGCATAATGGTCTGCCATATTGACCAAACCACAGATTCCATTGATCGGGGTTCGAATATCATGGCTCATTCGCTGGAGAAACTCTGTTTTTGCCTCATTGGCGGCTTCTGCCTTTTTTGCAGCTATCAGAAGTTCTGCCTTATATTTTTCGTCTTTTTCCTGTTCCGTTTTCTGATGCGCCAGATTAGTTCTGTATGCCCAGAACCAGAATATACTGAACATCAGGAAATAAAGAAAAATAACACCTGCTACACTTAATGGAAGATTATAAAATACTTCTGTATCCGGAAGATATGCATAGATATAATAATCGCGCTGCTTCAGCATGATTCCATAACATCCGGTTCCTTCATTCTTCAAATGATAAATATGCTGACTGTCTGTATGCTTTTTCATTGCCTGAACAACTTCGTTGTCGGCCGTATTCTGCCCTAACAGGCTCTCATCATTGCTGGCAACAACTATCCCATCATCTGCAACAATAATCGTTCCATCTTTCTGGACACTATAACCATTTAAAAGCCCTTGTATCGTCAAAGTATAATTTCTGGTAAATTCAGGAGATGTGTAATAATAAATTGCAACGATACCTGGTGCATCTTTTCTGGCACAGGATGCAATGTCAATACGTGATCCGTCTTCCCTGGTAAACCGTTCCGAATAGCTTCTTTCTTCATATCCGACAAAGTCCATGATAATATCTTTTTGCAGATACTCCGTAATCTCATCAGCCAGAGACTCATCCGTGCTGTATTCACAGTCCGTCTTTCCTTCTTTATCCAGTACAATGATACCATCCACCCAGAGAGTCTGCAGATTTCCTTTCAGAAATTCCCGGCTCAGCTGACCGCCGTTTTCTGTTTCCATGTTAATATTTGTACTCATCTGTCTGGCACTTTCAATGGCACGGAGAAGACTTTTGGATTCCGAAGATTCATTATAATGGGTGTAGGTTGAGCACTGCACTTTGACATAGTTTACAATCTCCACCATTCTTTTCTCTGCTTCCGCTTTTTCTGCGTGAAAGAAATAAAACAAAGAGACTACAGCCACACAGATTCCAATCAGCCCACCAAGCAGCTGGATTCGTTTTTCTTTTTTCTTTCTCTTAATATCCAAGATCATCCACCTCCAGATACTTCTCCGGATCATCCAGGTATTTTTCAATAATTTTCAGGGATGTGCCATCCTGACGCATTTCTTCCAGAGTCTGGTCCATCTGCTCACAGATTCCTCTGTCATCATCTTTTGCGAAAGCAACACCTATCCCAGTGATCATCAGCGGTTCTTCCAGGATACGAAAGCTTGTGTCATAATCCTTCATATACTGGACAATCGATTCCTCATGTGCGGCAACTGCATCTACATATCCTTTTCCCAGAAACGTATAGATCAGCTCTCTGTGTCCAAGACTGATCAGATTTCCCAGTTTGGGTATTCTTTCATCTGTCCGGTTCAGAAAGATGCCTTCCGGTTTAGTTGTGGACTGAACAGCCAGGTTCTTTCCCTCCAGGTCACTCAGGTTATAGATATCACTATTCTCATTTACAGCAACCACCTGACGGCTTGCTATGTACGGCCCGGCCCATCGATAATCTTCAAGACGTCCTTCCATAGAAAAACAGCCCATGATACAGTCAATCTCTCCGCTCTCTACCAGTTCTTTTTTCTTCTCCCAGTTGATCTGAACAACGTTCACCTGATATCCCATTCTTTTGAAAGCTTCTGTAGCCAGTTCTACATCGATTCCTGTCGGTACACCATCCTCATTCAGATAATTGTATGGTGGATAGCTGTCACTGCCGAGGGTAATAACAGGATTTTCTGTTTCTTTTTTACCACTGTCTGTGTTTTTACACCCTGTCAGGGTTACTGCTAAAATTCCCGCAAGCAGAATGCCTGCGATCACTCTTTTTCCTTTCATTTTCCTTTTATCTCCTGTTGATAAGTGAATTTTTCAGAGAAGACACTGCCGAACAGACAGTGCCAGCATCACACTATGTATATGCAAAACTTCACCGCATTGATGTTTAAAAATAAAAAAGGAGAACAGTCGATATATATGTGTAAGTATATATTCGAACGGTTCTCCTGCTTCTGCAAAAGTCATTTTCGTTTATATGTTTTTAATAATATCATGGACAGTTTCGTTTGTCACCAAAAAGTTTGATAATCCAAACAAGATGCATAACCAAAGTCACTGTTCACAGGCTACATTCCATAATTATCTTCTCGCATCTGTCATACCAAGCTCTGAACTGTTCAGAGACAACGTATAGTTGCTGGCTTTTCCCCATTTCTGATCCGTATAAAAGTTGTAATTTGTCATACGTCTTTTATCTGTGTCTGCCATCATTTTGACAGCTTCTTTCTCTTCTACATTGTATAAACGAGTGATACGCTGTATTTTTTCCGGCATATTTCCATGAATAAATACATTCAGCACATCATCACGGTCTTTCAGGATATAGTCCGCATTTCTTCCAATGATCACACAGGGCTCTTTCTCTGCCAGATCTAAAATAACCTTTCTCTGTGCCTCATACACCATATCTTCTACTGATTTTCCAGTGATGTCACGTCCGGCAAATGCATATCCAAACAGGCCTTTTTTCGGAGATAATTCTGCTTTTTCCTGAATATATTCCGGTGATAATCCGGACTTTTCTGCGATTTCGTTGATAATATTTTTATCGTAATAGGAAATCCCCAGTTTCTTTGCTACTTCTTCTCCGATAAAACGTCCACCGCTTCCGAATTCTCTGCTGATCGTAATGATTCGTTTCGCCATTTCTGATTCCTCCTTAACGCAAAGCATTAACCTTATTTTTTCTGATTCTCTTTAAGAACACATATCCTACAAAGCATGAAATTATTTCAGTGATCGGAAATGCCCACCAGATCAGCGCAACTCCCATCTGACCATTTCTGACAAATATAGAAAAGATTCCAGCCAGTGGCAGGATGATAATAAGCTGTCTCAAAAGTGAAATAACCAGTGATTCCATACCACCATCCAGTGCCTGATAAATCCCCTGATAAGCAACATTGATTCCGGCAAATAAGAAGCTTACTGAGATCACTCTCATTGCACTGATAAAATATTCTCTTGACTGTCCCGCATTAAACAGAGTTGCAAATGCTCCAGGGAAAATCTCTGTGATTGCAATTCCCAGAATCATTAACACAATTGTATAGATCAGACCATATTTGATTCCATCCTGAATTCTCTTTTTGCTTCTCATTCCATAAGCAAATGCAATGATTGGGGTGATCGCATCTCGCAGACCAAACGCAAGGAAGAGAACAAACTGCTGCACCTTATAGAACAGACCATAGGCTGTCTGTGCTGACGGATTGAATTTCAGAATCAGATTCATTACATAAACCATAATGGACATCAGCGCCTGAGCAATAATTGCCGGAAGTCCGATTGCATAGATTTCCTTGATGATTCCGCTATCCGGCTTCATGTATTTCGCTCCATGCTCAAATTCTTTATTTAATTTGATATGAAAGATCAGCAGTAATACTGCGGATGCTACCTGACCAATTACAGTTGCATAGGCAGCGCCTTTTACACCCATTTCAGGACAAGGTCCAATACCATAGATCATGATCGGATCAAGGATGATATTTACAACTGCACCGACCACCTGACCGATTGTAGAATAAAGAGAACGTCCTGTTGCCTGGAGCAGTTTTTCAAATAAAGAAAAGAAGATAATACCAAAAGAGATCACACAGCATATTCTCAGATAGCTGACTCCCATCTCAAGTACTTCAGTATCTACTGTCTGTGATGAAATGTATGCTCTCACTCCAAAGATACCAAACAATAAGCAGACCACATAAATGATCACGCCCAGAAACAGACTGTTTCCTGCTACCTTTGCTGCTTTTTTACTGTTTCCCTGTCCAAGTGTCCTTGCAAGAAGTGCGTTCGTTCCGACACCGGTTCCAATTCCAACTGCCACCATAAGCATCTGAACCGGAAATACCAGCGTCAGTGCATTTAATGCTGCCTCACTTCCCACTCTCATATTTCCTACAAATGCACTGTCTACAATGTTATAGACTGCCTGCAAGGCCATGGATAAGATCATCGGAATCCCCATCTGGATCATCAGCTTATTCACCGGCATGACCTTCATCTTGTTGCTTTCCGCCATTTTGTTTTAACTCCTCTCTTTTTGGCACAAAAAAAGTGCACACCCTGTCTTATAAGCTGGACTTACGCTGACAGGCTACACACTTTTTCATGGCGAATATTATATTTTTTACTTACTGACCGGCACCTTTACTCCGTAAATGTATATCGTACAAAAGAACCGTTATTATCGCCTGTTACGATTACAACGTCTCCACTCTCATTACTTGTAGTTTCCAGGATAGGAAATCTTCCGTTTTCTTTTACATAAGCTTCCGGACTGGCTGCTTCTGCCTCGATCAGTGTTTTTTTACTGTATTGTTCTCCTCCACATGGATTAATATCCTCAATAAAAATTTCATACTCATGCATATGCACTACCTCCTGAAATTAATTTTATAAAAGCGAGTAACGTATTTTTTGCTCTGCTGCATGATTACGCTACTCGCCGTTATGATTATTATAAAACTATTTTTTTCTTCTTTCAAAAGTGATTTTTACTAAAAATTCAGTCTCTGTTTTTAGGCATTATTACCATGAGAGCTTTCATGCTGTTCATTCTAGATTCTCAAACATATCTGCTAATATCATGTCCCCATTCATACAAGCCCCAATAACCAGTCTCGGGCATTAATACGTCGAATTCCCTCATATTGTTCTTCTGGTTCTTCATCCATTGTTAAGATAATCTTTGGATAATGATCTCGTATTGCCTGTAATGGTCTTAATTCTCTCAAAAGTGTATTTTCATCTCGTACAGTCAGTGCTACCTGGAAATATACCGTTCCCTTTTTATTCTGTGCCACAAAATCCACTTCATATGAATCGATTTTTCCAACATACACATCATATCCTCGACGCAACAATTCCAGATAAACTATATTTTCCAGAACATGTCCTGCATCTGCCTGCCTCGAACCTAAAAGCATATACCTCATTCCAATATCAACTATATAATATTTTTCAAGAGTTTTTAAATATTGTTTTCCCTTTATATTATAACGTTTTGCCTGATATATAATATAGCTCTCGCTAAAAGCCTCTAGATATTTTTCCACCGTTTTTGTATCAATTTTTCGCCCTTCTGAGGTCATCGTATCTGCAATTTTTTTTGATGACAATGGATTTCCTATATTATCAAACACAAATCTTAAAACACTCTTAAGCATCATAGTATCTGTGATTTTTTTCCTGCTTATAATATCCTTTACAACAATCGTATTATAGATTCCTTCCAGATAATCTCTGATTTCATCCGGCTGATTTTTTAATTCCAGTGTAAACGGAAATGAACTATTCTGCAAATACTCCGCATATTTGATTCCTCTGTCATTCATATTGCCAGTACTCTCCATATATTCCTTAAAAGACAACGGCAGCATTTCAATCTGAATATATCTTCCCGAAATCATGGTTGCAATCTCACTGGACAACATATATGCATTGGAACCAGTCACATAAATATCTATGTTTTTTTTAATATAAAGACTGTCCAGCACTTTCGGAAAATCTGTTACATTCTGAATTTCATCAAGGAAAATATATGTCATTTTTCCATCAATCAGACGTTCCTTTAAATATTTATATAATTTCCTGTAATCTGTCAGTTCTTCATAATCAAGATCTTCAAAATTAATAGAAATAATCTGTTCTTCCTCAATCCCATGCTCTTTTAAATAATTGCGATAAATTTCCAGAAGCATAGATTTTCCACAACGTCGTACACCTGTAACAATTTTAATCAACTGCTTATCTTTCCAGGCTATCAGTTTTTCTAAATATTCTTTTCTTTCTATAACCATAATAATGCTCCCTTCTTTTTTACTAATTATATTCCAAAAACAGTAAAAAAATCAATAGTTTTTGGATTGTAGTCCCAAAACTATTGATTTTTGTATTTTTATTGGAACAACAGTTAACTTACTGGCTGTTTCTGCGTGAATCAATCTTACTGTATTATTTGTTTCCACATGAATTTATATACTCAATAAACAAAATAAATATACTCTTCTTCTGTTAACTTCATGGCGTCCCTTCCTTTTTCTGTTTTGCAAAGTTCTCTCAAACATTTATTTGTTACATCTCCGCACTATCCTGCCACTTCGAGGGTTCCTGTATTCATCCTGTTTTACTGCAATCTCACCACCCACCAGCACATAATCAAATCCAGTGCAGTACTGATCCGGATTCTCAAAATCAGCATGAACCTTCAGTTTATCCAACTGAAAAATATTGATATCCGCGGGCTGTCCTTCAGAAAATACAGCATATCCTCTTCAGAAGCAATGGTGTCCAGCATGGTAACCTGACATCGTTCTGCAAGCAAAATATCATACAAGGTATCATACGGATCTTGTTCAAGTTGTTCTGCAATCTTTGCAATAGACTGTCCTGCATAGCTTCTGAATTTCTCTGTATGTAAAGTGCTGGCATAAATCATATCAAATCCGGCCAGCTCCACAATATTTTCAAAAATATCCGAAGGCTGCTTCAGCACCTTTGTAATTTTTCTTCTGCAGGACTGGTCTGCCAGTCTGGCACAAATCGCCTCTGTGCCGCCCTCCTGGAACTGAGGCGGAAGAAGATGTACTAGCTGGGTAGAACCTGTAAGATAGGGGTACAGGTCAAAATCCACTTTCACTCCCCTCGCTGCTGCCTGGTCAAAAAGTTTCAGTACTCTTACCGGCATCTCACCCCAGTTTTTCTTTCCAATGCATTTCAAATGGCTTACATGCAGCGGAATCTTAAGTTCCTCTGCCACAGAGATTACCTCCTGCAGAGCCAGAAGAATCCCATCTCCTTCATTTCGGATATGAACAGTTACAGGAATATCAGTTCCTTTCAGGGGCTGCAGTGCTTCCACCAGCCCATCCCTGTCATATTCAAATTCCGGAGCATAGGCAATTCCAAGACTGATCCCAAGGGCTCCGGCTGCCAGAGATTCCTCCACAACATTCCAGACCTGGTGTACCTCCTCTTTGGAAAGTTTTCCGGATGCATACCCCTTTACTCCGGCACGGATCGTGCCATTTCCTGCAAGCATTCCCGTATTGACGCTTCGCTCTTCTTTCTGTAAAGCAGACATATAGGAAGACATAGTTGACATGATTTCAGTTTCTCTGTTTTTTGAATCCCCTGTCACACTACTGAGAAATCCCGCGATTTCTTTCTCGAACTTTTCTCCGGCCGGAGCCACCGAGAGCCCACAGTTTCCATTTACCACTGTAGTCAGTCCCTGCCTGTTCAGAAGCTGGTCATCCCCATTCCCAAATGCCTGCCAGTCTCCATGTCTGTGAATGTCAATAAAGCCGGGGGTTACATAACCACCGGCCGCATTCAGGATATTCTCTTTCGGAAAGTCTCCAGGAATCTCAATATGTGCTCCCACTTCCGCAATTTTTCCATTTTTTATTACAAGATCGCCATAAAAAGGTTTCTCCTTTTTTCCATTTACGATCCATCCATCTTTAATAATATAATCCATTCTGTATTATCTTTTCTCAACTTTCCTGATAAACTGGCAAATGCGCTCGTTTTTCGGATGTTCAAAAAATTCTTCCGGAGGCGCATCCATAAAGCTGTGACAACATTTTACTAAATACAAGTGACTATTTTAATGTTACCATATTATTTTCCCTATGACCAGTAATTACCGCCGGTTTATCCTTTTGAAAATTTTATTCTTTTCCTATTTTTTACATGATCGGACAATACTTTTCATAAAGTTTATGGTATGATTCACACATAAGGATTACATCTGATAAGGGATTGCCTTACATTTCCAATACGATAGAAGCAGGTGAAAAGAATGAATCGAATAAAAAAATATCTGATGCCGGTTATCATGTTCATAATATTTGAA
Organism: uncultured Blautia sp.; assembly: GCF_934372025.1. Lineage (GTDB taxonomy): Bacteria > Bacillota > Clostridia > Lachnospirales > Lachnospiraceae > Blautia_A. The sequence goes on along the minus strand of NZ_CAKROJ010000014.1, from coordinate 29,804 downwards.
AGCATTGCCATCACACTCTGGCTGAGTAAACAGAATATTTTTTATCTGTTCAACTTCAGTTATATTGGCATTTCTGTTTCTCTGGGTGTTTTTCTTTTTATCAGAGAATACAAGTACGCTCGGCGCATCGTACAGCTTCTCGTCGGAATCTATATGCTTGTGTATCTTGGATTGATCTGCAATGAAAATATGCAAATTGAGGGCTTCTGGTATTATCTTTTTACCGGTGTATTTGAGGCGGCTACGATTCATTATGCAGTTGCCAAAATCTTTGGTCCTCTCTTTTTCGGACGTGGCTGGTGCGGATATGCCTGCTGGACTGCAATGGTTCTCGACTTTCTGCCATATAAAACGCCACATTCTCCACGCAAAAAAATAGGATGGATCCGTTATCTTGTGTTTCTGTTGTCCCTTATTTTTGTCAGCACATTATTTCTTTGTAAAGTCGGAAATATTGAGAAAATCATGTTCTGGGCTTTTATTATCGGAAACTGTTTGTACTATGCAGTCGGTATCTTGCTGGCATTCTTATTTAAAGATAACAGGGCATTTTGTAAATACATATGCCCTGTTACTGTGTTCCTGAAGCCTATGAGTTATTTTTCCATAGTACGGATCAAATGCGATAAAAACAAATGTATTTCCTGCGGAAAGTGCAAAAAAGTGTGTCCCATGGATGTGGATATAACTGACAACAGCAGAAATCGAAAAAATGCTACAGAATGCATTCTATGTCTGGAATGTGTAAAAAGCTGTCCAAAAAAGGCATTATGATATATAATATCATCACACAAAGAAACAGGAGTAAAGAAAAATGGTATTTTTATTAGCAATTATTTATCTTTCCTTTATCAGTCTCGGTCTTCCGGATGCTCTGCTCGGTGCAGCATGGCCAAATATGTATCCACAATTTCAGGTTCCGGTATCTTACGCGGGCATAATCTCTATGATCATTGCATTGGGAACCATCATTTCCAGTCTGCAAAGTGATCGCCTCACAAGAAAATTTGGAACGGGTAAAGTAACTGCCGTAAGTGTTGGTATTACTGCACTTGCCCTGTGGGGATTTTCTATCAGCCACAGTTTTATCCTCTTGTGCTTATGGGCAATCCCTTATGGTCTTGGTGCCGGAAGTGTAGACGCCTCTTTAAACAATTATGTTGCATTGCATTATTCCAGCAAACATATGAGCTGGCTGCATTGTATGTGGGGCATCGGAGCTACACTCGGCCCTTATATCATGGGTGCCGTACTGACTGGCGGTGCCACATGGAATACAGGATATCGGATTATTTCTGTATTACAGATCGCACTTACAGCAATTCTGATATTCAGTCTTCCAAAATGGAAAGGACAAAACACATCATCTGGTGAAACAGTCCATGGAAAAGCTCTTTCTCTGAAAGAAATCCTCGCAATTCCGGGTGCAAAAGCAGTTATGATCTGCTTCTTCTGCTATTGTGCCATTGAATCAACAACCATGTTATGGGCAAGCAGTTACCTGCATCTGTCGAAAGGCGTAGATGCCAAAACAGCAGCTTCCTTTGCCGGTATGTTTTGTATCGGCATTACTATTGGCCGTGGAATCAATGGTTTTATTGCCATGAAGTTAAAAGACTGCCAGATGATCCGGATGGGACAGGCGATCATTCTAACAGGCATTATCGTGATGATACTTCCTTTTGGAAAGACGGTTTCACTGATTGGGTTTTCATTGATCGGACTGGGCTGTGCCCCGGTATATCCCTGTATTATCCACTCCACACCATTACATTTTGGTGCGGAACGCTCACAGGCAATTATTGGTGTGCAAATGGCAAGTGCTTACGTTGGAACATGCCTTATGCCGCCATTGTTTGGCCTTATTGCAAATCACATATCTATCAGACTATTGCCTATATATTTACTGATTTTACTTGCACTGATGGTATATATGCATGAACTGCTGGAAAGAAAATGTTAAGCTATCACGTTTTATGAGTCCGAGTTTATGAATCAGAAAACCCCCGGGATAACTCCCGGGGGCTTTCTTACTGTTTATTCTACATTCTCAAATTTCCGGCCCCGAGTTCTCAAATCCGATTCCAGAAAACTTTCTATGTTTGTATTGTCAGCATTTTTCCATGTTTCTATCCCTTATTATACATAATGTACAAGAAATTGCGCAATCAATTCTATACAGCCTTCCACATCTTTTTCATCTGCGACTTCTGCCGGCATATGCATATAACGCAGAGGGATAGATACCAGTACCATCGGTACACCCTGATTAGAAAAATGAATCTTGTCACCATCCGTATAGCTAAGTCTGCTTGCGGCTTCTCTCTGAACCGGAATCCCGGCTTTTTTCGCACATTCTTCCATCTTTGTATTCAAAGTCTTTACTACAATAGGGCTGTTACACAGAACCGGTCCGTCTCCCAGGCAAACAGTTCCCATCTCGGCTGGATCCATTCCACTGCAGTCACTTGTGTAAGTTACATCAACAACAATTGCCATAGTTGGGTTGATCCTGGTACTTGTCCAGTAAGCCCCTGTCTTTGTAGTCTCTTCACCTGTCGTTGAAGCACCATAAACACCCACTTTACAGCCAAGCTCTTTTGCACGTTTGATTGCTTCCATGATAATGTAGACACCAAGTCTGTCATCAAGAGCACGGGCTGTGAATTTTCCATTTGCCATTTTACGGATTTGCGTATCTCTGACAATCGGATCACCTAAGCTAACATATTTTAAGGCATCTTCCCTATCTTTGGCTCCAATATCAATCAGGAAATGTTTGGTTCCCAGATTCTCTTCTTTAAACAGATTGCGGTATGCTTCAACCACACCATAGACTTCGCCATTCGCAGTTTTGATCCGTACCTGCTGCCCTGGGTATGTCGCCGGAACAATTCCACCTCTATCGATCACCTGCAGTCTTCCATCTTCTCTGATATTTGAGATCATAAGACCAATTTCGTCTGCATGCGCTGAGAGCATGATTCTCACATCACTCTCCGGATTTAAAACGCAGGTCAGATTCTGCATCTCATCACGACGGATCTCATCCACATAATCTTTCATCTCTGCCTCAACGATATCCTGTACCGGTTCTTCATAACCGGATACAGAAATGCTGCTGAGAAGGCTATTTAAAAATCTTTCGTTCATCTTTCTTATCTTCTTTCTATTCTGCTGTAATTGTCAGAAGCTCTGAAAATGTTGTCAGATTATAGGTTCCAAGGCCACATAAAACTGCATCACCAATAGCTGCGCAGTCCATTTCTCCTGCTATTGCCGCCTTAAGTCCTGCCTTTGCGTCTTCCACCACCAGACATTTGTCTGGTTCCTCACCAATATATTCTGCTGCTTTTATAAACACTTCCGGATCTGGCTTTGATCTTGTAATATTATTTCCATCTGAAATAGCATCAAAATAATCACCAAGTCCCAGCTGTCCAAGAATAAATCTTGCATTTTTACTGGATGATCCGATTGCCAGCTTAAGTCCTGCTGCACGTAATCCATCAAGTGTTTCCTTTACTTCTGCAGACAGATCTGAAGGATTCATATTTTTCAAAAGCTCTTTATAAATATCATTTTTCTTTGTTATCCAGAGTACTTTTTCTTCCTCTTCCATTGTTCCGCTGTAGCGTTCAAGGATGATTTCAAAGCTTTCCATACGGCTTACGCCTCTGAGTCTGTTATTGATTTCTTCATCAAAATAGATTCCCAGCTCATCTGCAACCTTTTTCCATGCTTCGTAATGATATTTATCAGTATGACATATTACTCCATCCAAATCAAATATTATCGCATTGTATTTTTTCATTATTCGCTTCTCCTTCGGTATCTGACAGATTGGATATGATGACTGCAGTCAGGATGATCACACATCCGATCACCATACGGAGAGTGATCACTTCATGAAGAATAATGATGGAAAAGATTGTTCCAAATACTGACTCCATGGAAAGCACAATCGCTGCTTTTGTCTCATCGACATATCTCTGGCATGCAGTCTGTAACAAATAGCATAAAGTTGTACTTATTACTCCCAGATATAAAACGCTTAGCCATCCCTGTGTTGTAACCTGAAAATCAGTCTCTCCAAAGAACACAAGACTAACTGCAGACAGAACAAAGGCTGTAATCATCTGAACCATATTCAATACAGAGACCGGATATTTCTTTACAAATTCGCTTGTAAAGAAGATCTGAAATGCAAACCCTACCGCACAGATCAGAGTGAGTGCGTCTCCCAGTCCAAGTGTAAGATTGCCATTTAATGAAAGTAATGCCACTCCAACAACAGACAGTATCGCTCCTATGATCCCTTTTGCTCCAATTTTCTTTTTCAATATAATAAATGCAATAAAAGGTACAATTACTACATTAAGTGCTGTAAGAAATGCATTTTTTGATGGTGTTGTGTACTGCAGACCTATGATCTGCAGTGAAAATCCAACAAACAGTGCTATCCCCATTAAAATCCCCGCTCTGATCGCACCAATGCGGTCAACGGACTTCTCTTCTCTGTTTTTCTGTCCTAAGCTGATCATTCCCATCAATACAGAAGCAAGCAGGAATCTTACCATCATGATCTGAAAAGGTTTCATACTCTCCAGTGCTATATCACTTGCTACAAATCCGCCTCCCCATATGACCGTAACCAGTATAAGTCCTCCGATTGCCAGCCATTTCTTCATCACATATCCTCCTATCAGTTTTTATCTCTTAGATTGTTTTTACACTTCCGTTTACTTCTACCTCTACAGGGTCTCCTGCAAGTCGTCTGACTTCAGCCTGATTGCTTCCATCTGATGTAATCTCAAGCCATGCGCCTCTGTAATGCAGACGGAATGACAGTTTCTGCCACTCTTTTGGCATATTCGGGCAGACTTTCAGCATACCATCTTCACGCTGAGATACTCCTGCAAATCCAAATACGATCGTCTGCCATACTCCGCCTGTATTGGCTGCATGGACTCCTTCTCTTGTATTTCCCTGCATATTAAGAAGGTCAAGGAAAGCCGCACGGCGAAGATAACGATATGCTTTGGAGTCATCTCCAACCTTAAGTCCCATAACAGAATAGATACTTGGACTTAATGAAGAACCATGAAGTGTACGTTTTTCGTAATAAGCATAGTTTTCTTTGATCGTCTCTTCATCGAATTCATTTCCCATAAGATGAAGCAGCATAACAACATCTGCCTGCTTATTGATCTGAGTCTCTCTTGTCTTCTTTGTTTTGAGCGCTTCCGGACGAACCGGCCAGTCGTTTTCGTCGTATTTTTCAATCGTTACATTGTCCAGTTCAAAATAACCTTCAAACTGTTCCAGAAGTTTGGTTCCCTCTTTGCGCGGAAGATAGATTTTTTCCTGAACCACATTCCACTGAGCTGTTTCTTCCTCTGTAAGACCGGTCTTTGCAACAAGTGCATGATACGCATCTGTTTCTTCTTTTTTCAAAGATTCCAGCAGAGAAAGAACATATCTCAGATTCCATCTTGCAAGATAATTTGTATAAAGGTTATTGTTGACTGGCTCATGCCACTCATCCGGACCTGTAACCTGATTGATCTCATAACGATCCTGTTCTTTATTGTATTCACAGCGGCTTGCCCAGAATCTTGCTGTCTCTGTCAGGATCTCAGCGCCTTTACTGTAAAGGAAATCAACATCCCCTGTAATTTTGACATAATCATAGATTCCATATGCAACTGCTGCTGTTACGTGATGCTCATACACCGCAACATAACATCTGTAGCAGGTTCCATCCGGTTCAATTGTCCAGTCCGGGCACTGCTCTGTGCCATCATCCGCAGATTCCCATGGATACTGAGCACCTTTATATCCGTTCTTATGTGCATTTGCACGCGCTGCATCCAGAAGATGATATCTGTATTTTTCAAGATTCTGTGCAGTCTTCGGGAACACCCATGCAAAGAATGGAAGCATAAACAATTCTGTATCCCAGAAAGCATGTCCGCCATATTCTTCTCCTGTCAGAAGCTTGGCGCCGACATTTACATGATCATCATGCTCATTTCCGGTACTCATCAGATGAAAGATATTAAAACGAACTGCCTGATTGAGCTCATCATCGCCTGTGATTTTAACATCAGCGTTTTCCCACATTTCACGGTAAATATCTTCGTGAAGCTTCAATTCCTGATCAAATCCTGCTTCCACAAACTCTTCTACTTCTTTTTTTACTGTAGTATGAAGTGCATAAGCCGGACATTCTCTCTCGGTATACATAGAAACAAATTTTACGATCTGAACTTCTTTTCCTTCTTCCACATGGATATCGCCAAACTCAACATTCTGTTCACCAAATCTGCTGGTCATACGGTTTCCAAGAATCTGCTTTCCATCAGCATAAGCTTCGATACGGCATCCACATCCTACATGCAGATGATTCTCTCTTGTTGCAACTTCTACATATCCGCCATCTTCATCCAGCTTCTCATTTGCTGTCATGTAAGTATGTTTTACTTTAAAACGCGGTGCATCATAGAAATTGATAATGCTGCCATCAATAATACTTTCTACTTCAATGATTCCACTGTAATTGACCGGTGTTACATAAAATTTAACACCCATACGATGCACATTATTTCTGCTTACAAAGCGAATACCTTCAATAAGAGTTTCTCTTCCTTTTGAATCCTTCAGTCGTACTCTTTTTCCAAGGAAAGCGCCTTTCATATCAAGTACCCTTGAAAATTCCATAATTTCGCAATCTTCAATTCCTATCAGTTCTTTTTCAATATACAATCTGATCCCAAGCCAGTTCGGAAGGGTAGAAAGTTCTCTCATGAATGTCTCTGATTTATCAAACACTCCATTAATATAAAGATACGGAAGAGTGATCTTTGTACCCTCCTCATGGCTGCCTCGGATTCCGAGGTAGCCATTGGAAAGTGCAAACAGACTTTCATATTTGAGATTTTCTTTTGCTTCATACTTGTCCTGACAGATAAGCCATTCATCATCATGTAATCTGCTTCTCAGATTTTCTGAAAACATATCTCTGCTCATGTATGATTCTCCTTTATTCTTAATCAATGTACTGCTTTCTTGCTTCGTTGATTTCTGTTCCGCTCTTTGCTGTCTGAAGTGTAAATGCCATTGCAAAATCCTGGAGTTTTACTTTGTTTTCTTCCAGCTGTTCTTCACCACAGCTGTTGCTTCCAAGTCCGGAATGTCGATAATCCAGATGGATGATCACTTCATCAGCCTTTTCGATTTCAAATGGATGCTGTGCTTTTTCCAGGCTCTCATCCGTATAGTTAGCAAGATTAAGTCCCAGTTTATCTTCCATCCTGCATAACATACCGTCTTCTCCGTCACCTATGCAGAACCATTTTACAGATTCGCGGTGCCCGTTTTCCTGCGGGAATACATAATCTGTCATCATTCCATCAACTGTATTTTCATAGATTCCCATTACAGATGCCGCTTTGCTGTCTACATAACTTTCTCCAGGTCCCATACCATACCACATAGTCTTCTGGAACTTTTTGTTCCCCTTCATAATAACTCCAATACGCGGTAAGAATGGTGGTTCAAGCTTGCCTCTCTGGACTGCTTTTCCCTGAATCTCAACCTTCATCTGACCACAGGAATAGATTTCATATGTATAATCACACTCGAATCCCCATGACTGGTTATAACAGCTGAAAAATGTTCCAATCTGGACTGTAACTTTATCTTCTGTTTCCTGACAATTTACATATTCAGTCTCTTCGACTGGTTTCTGGATAAAGTATTTATTCATCCAATCATCTTTTTTATACATATCGTTATCGATTGTTGCACGATATACATTCATTCTCGGACCATCCGTCAGATACTCTTTCCCTTCTTTTCCAAAAGAGAGCAGCCTGCCAAATACTGTATTGAATTTTACTGTTACCTGGCTGTTTTCTACAGTAAGTACTCCCTGTGCTTTCGTCACCTTAAGTTTGTCAGCAGTTTCTCTTACTACAAATTCATCGCGTCTGATTTCCATCGGAATCTGGACTTTCTTGATCTCATGGCCTGCCAGTGCGTAGATCTTATCTTCTTTCTGACACACAGTCAGATTCAGATAATAATCTGTATTTGCCTGCAGTTCAAATGGAACGATCGGTAAAGTGATTACTTTACTCTCATGCGGAGCAACTGAAAGTTCTTCTACGATTCCCTCCTGGACAGTCAGATCTTCTGCTTTAACTTCCCAGTGAAGTGTTATGGTACTCAGATCCAGGAAATCATAATAATTTTTAATCTGGATCTTTCTCATACTACCTTCTACCGCGGTAATTTCTACCGGTGCTATGATCTGCTTGTACTCTTCCATTCCTGGAGAAGGTGTTCTGTCAGGCATCAGGATTCCATCAATACAGAAGTTTCCGTTTGTAGGGAAATCTCCATAGTTTCCACCATATTTATAATATTCCTTATCGTTTTCCACAGTGTGGATTCCATGGTCATACCATTCCCACAAAAATCCACCCTGGAGTCGCTTATATTTGCGGTACATATCCTGATATGCTTTTAATCCACCAGGTCCATTTCCCATTGCATGGCCATACTCACACATCACATGTGGTTTATCGCCTTTTACCTCATATTCTGCAATCTCTTTCAGACCTTTTAATCTTGTGTACATAGTAGAATATACATCGGTTACTTCGGCTTCAAAATCACCCTCGTAATGGATAAGACGAGTATCATCCAGCTCGCGGATTGCCTGAGCGGCACTGCGGAAATTGCATCCAAATGCAGATTCATTTCCCATTGACCACATAATGATAGACGGATGATTTCTGTCTCTCTTAACCATGCGGACACTGCGATCTACATATGCATCTTTCCATGTCTCATCGTCTGTGATCCAGGTATAGTTCTCTACCCATTCAAATCCATGACATTCAAGGTCAGCTTCGTTGATCACATAAAGACCATATTCATCGCACAGATCATAGAAGTATTCATTTGCCGGGTAATGAGAACAGCGAACCGCATTGATGTTATACTGTTTCATCAGGCAGATATCCGCTTCCATCTGCTCTTTTGTTACGGTTCTTCCTTCTTTTGGATTGTAATCATGATGATTTACGCCATTTAAAAGAATTACCTGGTTATTGACATAGAAATTCTTGTCTTTAATTTCAATTCTTCTGAATCCACATCTCACAGTCACTTCCTGTGTGTCCGTCTCTACTGTGAATTCATATAATTCAGGTGTCTCGGCTGTCCATTTATGAACTTCCGGAATTTCAGCCTTAATGCATACTTCTTTGCCTTCAGAGACTGCCTCACCAGCAAGAACTACTTCTCCCTTATAGGAAAGCTGCCATTTAAAATTGATCCCGGCCTGTTTCATCCTGATTTTAGATGTAAGTAAACCATTTCTGTAACTGTCATCCAGAGTACCGTCTACCTGCAGATCAAGAACAGCATTTCTCTCTTCATTAATTAATTCTACATCTCTGTAAATTCCGGATAACCACCACATATCCTGGTCTTCAAGATAAGTTCCATCTGACCACTTATATACGCGCACTGTGATGTCATTGTCTCCAGCTTTGACCAAATCTGTAATATTAAATTCAGATGGGAGTCTGCTGACCTTTCCAAAACCTGCATGATCACCATTCACCCACACGTCAAAAGCACTGTCCACACCGTGGAACTTCAAAATTGTATCTTTTTGCAGCCATTCCTCATCCAAAGTAATGGTCTTTTTGTAAATTCCTGTAGGATTTTCATCCGGTACATATGGTGGATTTACTGGAAAAGGATACAGTACATCTGTATAATGCATTTTGTCATATCCTCTGAGCTGCCATACAGACGGAACATCGATCTTATCCCATCCTTCACCGATTTCCGGCCTCTCAAAGCCTTCCGGTGAAAGCTCCGGCGCATCAACATATTTAAATTTCCATTCTCCATTTAAAGAAATTCTTTTTTGAGAATCTTTATAAAAAGCTGTTCTTGCTTCTCTTCTGCCAATTCCGGTAATCCGATGGTCTTCCCATCTTTTTACTGTTTTTCTAGCCATTGTTTTCTCCTCTCAGCTTTATAGCTTCCATAACCATTAAAAGTGCCTGATATTGATCCCAGTAGCAGACAATAACGGTCAGACAGTTCCAGTCTGCCTGACCGCTTCACAAGTCTGTCTTATTTAATAGAACCGCTGGTTCCTTCAACAATATATTTCTGTGCGATAATAAAGATGATAATTGGTGGAATGATCATAATGATCGTAATACAGAGCATCGGGATGATCTGTGTACTGTGAACACCCTTGAAAGAAGCAAGGCCAAGTGCCAGTGTATATTTGCTTCTGTCCTGTAAGAAAATGAGTGGTCCAAGGTAGTCATTCCATACAGTCAACATATTCAGTACGCCGACAAGAATCAGTGATGGTTTCATGATCGGCATAAAGATCTTCCAGTAAATCTGGAACTGGTTCGCACCATCAATTCGCGCTGCTTCCTCAAAATCTCGTGGAATCCCCATCAGGAACTGTCTCATCAGAAATACATAATAAGCAGATCCGAACCATGCCGGTACGATCAACGGTTTTAATGTATTGATCCATCCAAACAATTTAAATTCCATATACTGAGGGATCATCGTAACATCCCACGGAATCATCATTGTTGAGAGCAGGATCATAAAGAGAACATTTTTACCTTTGAAGTTAAATCTTGCAAATCCATAAGCAACAAGAGAACAGGAAAGTACCTGGCCTACAGTTGTCAGAACTGTTACAAGTATAGAATTCCAGAGATATGTTCCAAAAGGCTGTGACTTCCAGGCATTTATAAAGTTTTCAAAATGCCATTCTGATGGTAAAAATTTTGGTGGGTACGCAATTGCTTCACCCTCCGTCTTAAATGCTGAAAGCAACATATAGACAAACGGGGCAAGAAAGTAAACTGCCACAAGTACGAGTAATGCGTAAATCACTATTTTAGATCTTTTAGACATCTTCATTACTTTTTACCCCCTTTTTTCTTTTTTGATTTCTTAGCTCCGCCATTTCTTGCTTCTGTCTCATAGAATACCCATGCGGATGAGGATTTGAATACCAATGCTGTAAGAATCAGAATAATGATAAACATTACCCATGCATTCGCACTGGCATATCCAAGCTTATGATGTTTAAATGCATTGTTATATGTGTACAGTCCATAGAAGTAAGTTGACTTAAGTGGACCGCCGCCTGTCAGCAGCATAACCAGAGTTACCTGCTGGAAGGAACTGATGATCGATGTGATCAGGTTGAATAAAATTGTCGGTGTTATGATCGGAAGAGTGATGCTGAAGAATTTTCTTGCAGGTCCTGCTCCGTCAATAGATGCAGCTTCATATACATCGATCGGAATATTCTTGATATCTGTATAGAAAATCAGCATCATCGTTCCAACACCAAACGCACTTGCTATGATAACTGCCAAAAGTGCCCAGGCCGGATCTACCAGCCATTGGGGACCTTCGATTCCAATCAGTGATAACAGATAATTCAGTACACCGTAATCTCCATTAAGGATCCATCCCCAGATAATTGAAACTGCAACACCTGAGATAACAGCTGGGATGTAAAAGATTGTACGGAATACTTTTACTCCTCTTACCGGCTGAGTGATCAGCATTGCCAGAAACAGTGCAATGATCATATTGAGTGGTACGAAGATTGCTGCATATTTTAAACTGATCACCAGAGATTTCCAAAACTGTTTATCACTTGTAAACATTTCAATATAGTTGCCAAATCCCCTGAATACTGGTGCTGAAGTAATCGGCCAGTCAAAAAAACTCATGATCAGAGACAGGATCAATGGGCCGATTGTAAACACGAGAAATCCGATTATCCACGGCATAATAAACATATATGGCGTAGCCGTTTTCAGAAATTTTTTCTGTTTCATTTGTTCTCTCCCATTTATCGGCACTGTCATTTATTTCAATTCCAGTGCCGAGCCATTTACATCTTGTTACTGTGCATCTGCTGCTTCTGTCAGAACTTCATTTACATCCATGTAAGCACTTGGGTTAAACAGCTGTTCAAAAGAAAGGCTGAGGTTTTCTGAAATCTCTGACCAGTCTTCAATAAGGAAGCTTGCCGGTGTATGTCCATCACTCTGCTCCAGCATCTTGTAGAATGGTGCATATTTTTCTTCTTTCATGATACCTTCTGATTCTACAACACTGTTAAGTACCGGAAGTTCAAGACCAATTCTTGCTTTGTTGCACTCTTCACCTGTCCAGTATTTTACAAATTCCCATGCAGCTTCTTTATTCTTGCTGTCTTTTGAGATAGAAAGACCGGAGGAACTCAGAATACTTACAGATGTTTTTCCTTCAAAAGAAGGAATCTTTGCGATACCATAGTTCATTCCGTCTTTGTCCAGAGAACCAATTGACCAGGAACCATAGATGTACATTGCTGCTGTACCGGAACGGAATTCATCTGTTCCATTTTTCTCTGTTGCAATAGCGTATCCGTCTTTTTCCATATCCTGGAACATCTGGAATACTTCCTGTGATTCTGCTGAATCGATATTTCCTGCCATCTGTCCTTCTTCATCACAATATGCAGTTCCATTACTCCACAGGTACATTTCAAAATCATACGGGTCTGGTTTCATCTGGAAAGCAAAACCTTTCTGACCTGTTTTTTCTTCGATTGTTTTAGCTGCTGTTTTCAGATCTTCCCATGTCCAGTCATCTGTTGGCTCATCAATACCTGCTTCAGCAAAAAGATCTTTATTATAGAAAAGAGCATGTGTTGTAAATCCAACTGGCATACCATATGTTGTGCCGTCTAAGGAGTTGTAGTTCCACAGTGTGCTGTAGATATTATCTTTAAAGTCTTCGCCCTCTTTTTCGATATATTCATCAAGAGGTTCCAGACCATTTGCGTATGCCGGATAGTTCCACATGTACACAACATCTGGTGTATCTCCTGAGCCCATGCCTGCACTGATCTTAGTATCAAAATCACTTCCATAAGCTTCCAGTGTTACTTCGATATCGTCATGTTCCTCATTAAATTTGTCTACAAGTGCCTGCTGGGCATCTACATCATCAGCTACGTCCCATGTAGCAAAACGAACTTTTGCTTTTCCGTCGCCTGCTGCTTCAGCTTTTCCTTCTTCTTTGCTTCCGCATCCTGTCAGCATCATTGTTCCCGCAAGCGCTGCTACACATACTAATGCGATTTTTCTCTTCATTGTTTTTTCCTCCTAAAACCTTTTCTCTTTAACCGGTAAATTCATTCTACTATTTTACTAGTTAAATGTAAATAGTTTTAACCAGTAAAATATATATTCTACATTTTATATATTATTTTCATTATTTTTTTATGCATTTTCCACAATTCTTTATGCACATTCTATCATTCTTGAGTAAAACTCCTGTTTATTTACCTGGTGAAATACGTTTTAAGTAAAAAAAGCCATGTATCATTTCTGATACATGGCTTTTTAACCTCACTTTATTTTATTATTTTTACACTATCTCGTACATATAATTTAGTAGGAATAGTTACTCTCACGCAGATTTCTCTTCCCTGCACAATTCTTTCTTCCAAAAGTTTTACTGCGTACTCACCCATAAATTCCATATATAATCTTACCGTTGTAAGCGGCGGAATCATATATTTTGCAGTCGGGATATCATTAAATCCAATAATGCTGATATCTTCTGGTATTTTAAGTCCAAGTTCATATGCAGCGCGATAGCTTCCTGCTGCCATCGAATCATTCGCTACAAACAATGCAGTTGGCAAATTTCCTTCATTATGCAATTCTTTCAATAATTCATATCCGTATTTCGCATAATAGTCACCGAACTTTGTATATTCAGGATGATATAATCCTCGTTTAGTCAGTGATTTCTGAAAGCACTGCATCCGGGCATCCACAATCTCATCACCGTCTTTATCTTCGCCGCGGCAGCCGATCATACCAATCTTAGTATGTCCGCATTCTACGAGATAAGACACTATTTCTTCTACAGCCTGTTCAAAATCAACTACGATTGAATCATATTTCTGCGGGTTCGGATCAGCATCAATAAATACCACCGGGCATTCCCATGCGTCTATCAGTTCGATCATCCTCCTGGTAAATGTACCCGTACAGATTACTCCATCAAGCCCATTGAGCACCTCCGGCTTATCATCGAGGTTTACATTCTGTTTTATATAGCCTTCTTTTTCCAGCTTCTTTTCAATTGCCAGTCGAATACAGAGATAATACGGATCCTGAAGTTCTTCTTCTGGAGAATAGGAGTAGAAAACTCCGACTTTCAGTTTTCTTCTGCGTTTTTTCTGAGTACGCACTTCATACTCCATCTCTTCTGCGATCTCGAAAATTCTCTGTTTGGTTTCCTCCTGAGCACTCAATGTCTCATCATGATTTAACACTCTGGAAACTGTAGCAATTGAAACTCCCGCTTTCATTGCTATATCCTTTATGGTCGCCATATCTTCCCTCTATGTCTTTCTTTTTATCAGTTCTTTTACTCTGTCAATCAATAAACACCTTTGTAACGACCATTATAGCACACTTCTATAAAATAGAAATAAAAATTTTATATTTTTACCAGGTATTTTTTACCTTTTATTCTACTGCCCTGAATGTAAATTTACCACTGCCTCGCCAGAAGAAAATCCGCCAGATGAACAATCTTGATTCCATTCTCAATACCTGTGTCCAACTCATTTAATGTCACTACATATTTCGGATAATGATCTTTTATTACCATCAGATTCCCTACTTCTCGTTCTGAATTTTCAGGAATCTGTACACATACCTGAACATATATCTTTTCATCTCGGCGAGTCGCAACAAAATCAATCTCTTTCGTATCATTCTTTCCCACAAACACATCGTATCCTCGACGTTTTAATTCAAGAAAGACAATATTTTCCATTGCTCCATCCAACATCTTTCTATTGTATCCGAGCAACGAATACTTTAAAGAAACATCTGCAAGGTAATACTTTTCCTGTGTTTTCAGAATATTTTTTCCCTGCAGATCATAACGGGCACATGGATAAATAATAAATGCCTGTTCCAGCCACCGTAAATAATTATAAATACTTTCGACAGATACTTTTCGATGTTCGCTCTTTAGAAAATTAGAAATTGAATTTGCAGAAAATGTTTTTCCCATATTCTCAATAATATATTTTACTACCCGGTCGAACAGATCCTGTTTATTAATTCGATGACGATTTACTATATCTCGCGAAACAACTGTATAGTAAATTCCATTCACAATCTGATATGCCTGCTGTGCCTCATAGTTGCCCAGCGCAATAATAGGGAAACCACCAAAACGGATATATTCCTCCAATAATTCTTTGTCAGATAATTTGCTTTCCTTTTTAAACTCCGCATATTCTTTAAATGAAAGAGTAAAAACGGGAATCTGTATATAACGTCCTGTAAGATAGGTTGATATTTCACTGGACATTAATTTCGAGTTTGATCCAGTGATATAAATATCTGCCTTTCCACCTTCCAGCAAAGTATTAATTACTCTTTCCCAGTCCGGAACCTCCTGAATCTCATCCAATAACAAATAGCAATGTTCTTTTTTTCCTATAGCTTCTATCAGTTCATCATACATTTGTTTTGCTGATATATTTTCCGGTATATCCATGTCTGTATAACGCTTTTCTATAATATTTTCTTCCAGAACGCCGTCTCTTATGAGTTCTTCCTTTAACATCTGAAGGATAGTCGATTTGCCACAGCGTCGTACACCTGTCAATATTTTTACGAGTGGTTTATCTTTAAATACTTTTATTTTTTCAATATACTCAGGTCTGTAAATCATTGAACCCCTCCTTTGCAATGTATTTAATTATATTATTCTATTGTTTTTTATTATAATACTCAAATCGCCCCAGAAAAACAAGAAGTTTTTAAGGTTTAACCTTAAAAACTTCTTGTTTTTTCAATCTTTTTCGATATTCAATCTATCTTTCCACTGCCCTGAATATAAATTTGATAGGCTGGTAATCGCCTGTTGTCAGTGGTAATGGCAGTCCGGCTTTCATAAGTGCCGCACCTGTATATACCTTGCCAGTAGCGATATCTTCATATTTCATATCTGCATCCAGACCCTGTGGGTAGAACAGATAGATATGTGGGTTTGCTTCGCTGTGAAGTCTTACGCCACACACAACAGTCTCTTTCTTATCCTTGGAGACAAACTGCCAGAGCACATGGTTATTATTTTCAAATGGATTTACAAGACGGTAGTAATCCCCAGTCTGTACCAGATGTTCCATCTCTTTATATTTCAGGATCTGCTCTCTTGCGATCTTTTTCTCTTCTTCAGACATCTTCATCAGATCCAGTTCGTATCCGAAAGTTCCTGCTGATGCTACGATTCCTCTTGTCTCAAATGGTGTGATTCTTCCGGACTGGTGGTTCGGACATACACTCACATGGGATCCCATAGCACTGATCGGATATCCAAAAGATGTACCATACTGGATCTTCAGTCTGTCGATCGCATCTGTATTGTCACTGCACCAGATCTGTGGAGAGTAATAAAGCATTCCTGCTTCAAATCTTCCACCGCCACCGGAGCAGCCCTCGAATAAAAGATCCGGATATCTCTGAACAAGACTTTCCATCATTTCGTATACTGCAAGAACATATCTGTGATAAACCTCTCCCTGACACTCTCTTGGAAGTGCTGCTGAGAATACGTTATCTACACTGCGGTTCATATCCCATTTCACGTAATCCACTTTGCATGCATCCAGAACACTGAAGATCTGATTCATGACATGGTCACGAACTTCTTTTCTTGTAATATCCAGGTTCAGCTGGTGACGGCTTCTGTTCATGGCACGTCCTGGAATCTTTAATGCCCAGTCCGGATGTTCTCTGTAAAGATCACTGTCCTCATTGATCATCTCAGGCTCTACCCAGAGACCAAATTTCAGGCCAAGACCATGGATTCTCTCTGCAAGTGCCGGAAGACCACCTTTGATCTTCTCTTCGTTTACTACCCAGTCACCGAGTGCACAGAAATCATTGTCTCGCTTGCCGAACCATCCATCATCCAGAACAAACATATCAAGACCGATATTCTTTGCCTCTTCCGCGATATGATACAGCTTGTCTGCATCAAAATCAAAATATGTAGCTTCCCAGTTATTTACCAGAACCGGTCTCGGCTGATCGACATATTTACTGCGGATCAGATTGCTTCTGTAGGCATCATGATAATTTCTGGAAAGCTTCCCAAAACCTTCTGCAGAATATGTCATGATCACTTCCGGAGTTTCAAAAACATCACCATTTTCCAGGGTCCAGGAAAAATGATACGGATTGATTCCCATTTCTACACGGGTATGCCCTACCTGATCTACTTCTGTTTCAAATATAAAGTTTCCACTGTAGGCAAGCGCAAATCCATAACAGTCACCATGAGTTTCTTCTGTATTTCTGTCGCAGATGATCACAAATGGATTATGGTGATGACTGGAGGTACCGCGGATACTTCCTACGGACCAGTTGCCATGACCAAGATGCGTTCTTTCCATCTGACGCTCCACGTTATGTCTGCCATAAAAATGAACGGCATCCAGTTCTCTGTATTCATAATCCATCTCCATGGACATTGCTTTTTTTACTGTAACCGGTGCGGTACCTGTATTTTCCAGACGCACTGCTCTTGTGATCACATCAAGCTGCGGAAATACACCATAAAGAAGATGAGCACGCAGTCCGCTGGCATGGTCTTTCAGAACGATCTCGAGTGTCTCTGCCTCATCTTCCTTTGCAAACATTGCCGGAAGTCCTTTGATGCTGTATTTACCTTTTGAGATCTTATAGGATTCATATTTCAGATTTGCAGTGTCACTTCCGTCTGCCTGTTCTGTCTCCAGACCATTGATACGATAGTCACCATTTCCATATGCTGTATATTCCTGTGGAAGTGTATCCAGAGAGAATGTCTTATCTGTTCCTGCTTCATAAGGATTTCCGGAAAATCCTCTGTCCACACCAATGATTCGGTCTGTGACCAGTGTATCCCCTACCGGACTTCCATAATATAAATGAACAAGAGTGTCATACTCTCTTACTTGCATCTGATAAGTGCTGTTTTTTGTTCTTAACTCAAATACTTTTTCTTTTTCGTGATACTTAATCCATTCCATAGTCTATACCTCTCGTTTATAAAATATTTTAGAATACGTATTGATCTGGTTCTGTATCTTTTACAAACTCTTCTTCGCCATCCTGTGCAAAATAAGGGCGGAACAATTTCCACATAAACCATGAATCTGCATAAGCTGTCAGTGAAAATCCCACCATCAGCCAGATCAGCATATATATTGGAAAGAGTTTTGCATCTACAAGTGTCATTGTCATTGGCAGAATTGTGATCACTGCAACGGCAATTGCATAGCCTATATGTTTAACCGCAAAATAAAATGCGTTTGTTATCAAAGTTGTTATTTTATTTTCAAATGCTGCGACTGTAGGAAAAATATACAGTGCAACTGCGATCAGCGGAATAAATGCCGCAAGGATCACATAGTTAAAGATTACTGACGCCGATCCTGGCATTACTGCCAGAGCACTTTTTTCCATATGTATCAGCACTCCGGCTGCCAGCATCAGAATCCAGATAAGTGTCGACTGTTTAAAATTCTGTTTAAAACTCTTAAAAAAGTCATGAATTACTCTGACATCTCCATCTTTATGGATCTTTAATGTACAGTAGAATAATGCAGTGGTCGATGCCCCTGCCGTGATAATCGGAAGGGAGCAAACAATCCACAATAAATTCAAAGCAATTAACTGCCCTAAAAATCCAAATATCCTGTCAAAAAGACTTCCTGGTTTCATCCTGTTTACCCCTTTCTGTTATCACCTAAAGTTTTTTACAATTTACCGCCTGATGTTGCAATACCTTCGATGAACTGTTTCTGGAAAATCAGATACAGTACGATCATCGGGATACATGCAAGCAGAGATGCTGCCATCAGCTGCGGATAGTTATTGGTGTACTGTCCCTGCATCTTTGCAAGTGCTGCGGACAGCGGCATTACGTCTTTGTTACAGATCAAAGGCCACATCAGGTCTTTGTATGCAAATACTGCTGTAAAGATTCCAAGAGCTACCATGGAAGAACGTGTCAGAGGCGCCATAACGAACAGGAATGTCTGTCCGATATTACATCCATCAAGTCGAGCTGCTTCTTCCAGTTCTTTTGGAAGTCCCATATAAGCCTGTTTAAGAAGAAAAGTACCGAATGCAGTTACGATACCTGGGAATACTAATGCAAAAATAGTATTGAGCATTCCCATTTTACTTACCATTAAGTACTGAGGAATGATAAAGATCTGTCCCGGCACCATCATCTGGAAAAGCACCAGTGAGAACATCAGGTTTTTACCTTTAAAGTTTAATCTTCCAAATGCATAACCGGCCAGTGTTGCTGTCAGGACTGCGCAGATTACACGTCCCAGGATCAGAAGTAAGGTGTTGAGATACAGATGTAAGAAATCCATATTTTCAATTACTTCTTTAAAGCTGTCCCATCTCCATGTGGATGGAAAGATTACGAACGGGTTGACAGATGTTGCCTCTGTCATAGTTTTGAAAGCTGTCAGAATCATCCATAAAAAAGGTACCAGCATCGTAAGGGATACCAGGATCAGGATAACATGGATCAGAACTCTGTTTACTTTATCTCTTGCTGACATAATTATCCCTCCTTAATTATAGTGAACCCACTTCTTCTGTGCAATATTCTGGAAGATTGTCAGGAGCATGATTACAACCAGAAGAAGTACGACGATTGTTGAACCATAACCTTTGTTATTCTGTACAAAGGAATTCTGGTAGAACAGATAAACGAGTGACTGTGTTTTATTAAGTGCCGGGTTATTTCTGTCCATAACCATGAAGATCAGGTCGAATACCTGCATGGCACCGATTACACGGGTAACCATTACAAAGAAAATAGTTGGTGAAAGCAGTGGAATTGTCACATGGAAAAACTGTTTGATACCTGTTGCTCCATCAATGCTTGCTGCTTCATAATAGTCTTTCGGGATTTCCTGCAGACCAGAAAGGAAAAGTACCATATTATAACCAATGATGGACCAGATACCGATGACTGCAATTGAAAATACTGCAATTCTCGGATCAGAAATCCAGTTGATCTTTGCATGGAAGATATGATTGAGAAGACCAAATTCTGAGTTGAACAGCCATCTCCATACCATGGCAATCGCAGCCGGAGCGGCAACCATAGGCAGGAAGAAGATTGTTCTGTAAACGCTGCGGCCTTTCATTTTACGGTTTAACAAAACTGCCAGTATCAGCGCAATGGCAATGGAAAACGGAACTTCCACAATAGCATATTTAAAAGTATTGATCAATGCCTGCCATACTTCAGCGTCATGGAACAGTTTCACATAGTTGTCAAAACCAATGAAGATATTACCCTTACCGAAATCTCCGGTTTTGAAGAAGCTTTCGTAAATCGTCTTAAAGATCGGATAGATATTTAAGATGATCAGTCCAAGCATTGTTGGAAGAATGAACAGCCATCCCCAGATAAACTCATTCCGCGCCTGACTTGTACCTTTTTTTGGATTTGCCACGTATCTCACTCCTTTTTTTATAAACTCTGATATGGAAAGCTGCCGGTATGCGGCAGCTTTCTCTAATCTTTAAGATCAATAAGATTCTTCAGCGATTGCATCGTTCATGATTGTAACAATGTTCTTGCATGCATCGTCCATGCTTTCTTCGTCATTCCATGGTTTTTTGAGTTCTTCGCACATCGGATTCCACCATGCAAGTGTTGCATTTGTATGTGGTCTGAATACGATATCATCCATAGCATCCATGTATGGCTGTAAGTTGAAGCAGTCAACACTGTTAACCCATCCTTCAGACATTCCTTCGTAAGCTGCCATTGTTACACCAAGGTCAGCCTGTTTCTGCTGCATATCTTTTGTTCCGAACCATTCGATCAGCTGGAAAGCTTCGTCAGGCATGGATGTGTTTGCAGAAGCAGCCCATCCAAGACCATTGTACAGAGATACGCTCTTACCTGTTTCTGCATCTTTAGGAAGTCTTGCTACGTCACAGTGTTCTTTGATGTAATCGTTGTCTTTGAAAGCAGATACCATCCAGGATCCCTGAGCGATCATTGCTACTTTACCTGATCCAAAGAGTACGTCTGTACCTGTCTCAGACATTGTAGATGCTGGAGGCATTACGTTCTTCACACATTTATCAACAAATTCCATTGCTTTTACTGTGTTAGGATCATCAAAACCAGATTTATTATCATCTGTCAGTACGCATCCACCCATGGAGTAAATGATATTCATCCATGTATCCTGCTCGTTGGACGGGTTAGCCGCAAATCCGTACTGGCTTCCGTCTTCTTTTGTAAGTTTCTCTGCGATATCATAGAATTCATCCCATGTCCAGCTTCCGTCCGGATAATCGATTCCGGCTTCATCGAACATGTCTTTGTTGTACCACATTGCAATTGTGTCGATGTCCTTCGGAACTGCGTATGTTTTTCCATCCCACTGATACATTTCTTTAATGTCTTCCGGGAATTTGTCCATTTCAAGTTTGTCACTGTCTGCAACCTTGTCTGTCAGGTCAAGTAAGATGTCATTGGACATATATCTTACTGCTTCATTGGAATGCATCCAGAATACGTCCGGCATATCTCCGCCTGAAGCACCAGCTTCAAGAAGTGTCCAGTAGCTGCTCCACTCAACTACCTGAAGTTCTGTTTTGATTCCTGTTGCTTCGGTGAACTCATCCATGATCTCCTGCAGTCCGGCTTTCTGTCCGCTGTCCCAGATTGCAACTGTCAGAGTTTTATCTTTTGCCTGTGCTGTTACAGGTGCAAGGGAAGTAACTGCCATAGCACCGATCACTGCTGCTACTGTAAGCTTTTTCATATTATTTTTCATATTCATTCTCCTTTATTTTTTGCCGTTCGAACGTCTCTTTGTAAATATTATTATACTTTTTTATCTTTTTAATTAAATAGACTAATGGCATGGATTTATGTCATAATCGTTATGGCAAAATCTAAGAATATATGGTAAAATGTCAAATAAGCCTTGAATTTACGCTGTTTTAAACGTTTTTGATGTTTATGTCTTTATGTCAAAGGAGTGACGTAAATGCCTAATGTAAAATATACTGACAGCGCCACCTTCCGCTGTCTTGAAAATCTCAAAGAAGGATCTCTGGATATCAGCCTGATCCATACCGGTAAGGAGCACTGTTCTCCCGGTCATATATGTTCAATCCCCAGAGATGAATTTATCATTCATTTTGTACTGGATGGTGCCGGATTTTATTCTGCCGGCGGTCAGACATGGAGTCTTACTCCCGGGCAGATGTTTATCATTTATCCCGATGAGCCAATCACTTATGGTGCAGATGAAACTTATCCATGGACCTATGCCTGGATCGGTTTTCGTGGAATCCGCGCTCATGCCCTCGCACGTGAATGTGGATTTTCCAAAAATCAGCTTGTTCTTCCATCACCGGACCAGAAGCTTATCCTCAAATATATCGATAAAATGCTCTCTCATAAACAACTAAGCAAAGCTAACGATCTCAGACGGCAGGCTTATCTGATTCTTCTGTTGGCTGAACTTGCAGAGCATCATGAAAAACTTGCAGCCCAGAACCGCAAGCCCCTCAAATATGCCTACAGCACAAGTGTTTATGTGGAACTCGCCATAGAATATATTCAGGAAACGTATCATCAGGGAATCGGCATCTCAGATATTGCTGACAATATCGGTATCAGCCGTGCTTATCTTAACAGCGCTTTCCAGAAGGAGCTTAGAATGTCCGCACAGAATTTCCTGATCAACTATAAGATGCACAAAGCTGCCAATCTGCTGGTAAGCACCTCTAAATCGGTCAAAGAAGTATCCAATCTGGTAGGATACGAAGATCAGCTGGTCTTTTCCAAGGCTTTTAAGAAAAAATTCGGAATGAGCCCCAAGAATTATAAGACTCACAAAGAGATGATGGATAAATTCAACGAAAAGCAGATAGGTGATCCTGTATAAAACAACGAGGCCGCAATTGCGGCCTCGTTGTTTTATCTGTCTGTAGTTTGCTTTCTGGTGATCCACCCAAATGTACAGATGAATATAATACCTTTCACAATGGAAGTGGAAGAAATTGCCCACCAGATACCACTGAGTCCCATCATACCACCCAGAATAACTGCCAGCGGGATTCTTGCACCGGTAAGTATGATACTGATGATACTGCAAAGACGTGTTTTGCCAAGTCCGGACAAAGCTCCTATTGTAGTCAGTTCTACACACATAAAAGCCTCGCTGAATCCAATGATCACAAGATATCCAACTGCCGTGGCAATTGCCTTCGGTTCATGGAAGAATATTCTGGCAATCGGTTCCGGGAAGATAATAAAGCTTAACATGATCAACACTCCCCAGACACCTACAGTCCATAAGGATGCTCTGTATCCTTTTTTTACTCTGTTCATCTCTCCTGCGCCATAATTCTGTCCAACAAATGCATTCAATGCAGCTGCAAAACCATCCGCCGTATTCCAGGAAACCGATTCGATCTGGCCTCCTACTCTCTGCGTTGCAACTGCCTCTGCCCCAAATACCGATATCATTCGTGTCAGTACCATGGATATAACACAGTATGCCATTCCCTGAATTGCTGTAGGAATTCCGATTTTACAGATTCCACCGAGATATTTTCGCGGAATCTTTGCAAATATCCGGGTACCTTTCAGTACATTCTCTTTTTTCTGTACTATGATTCCAAGAATCATAATACTCATTACGATTGCCTGTGCAGTAACAGTAGCAATCGCCGCACCGGCTACTCCCAGCTTTGGAAATGGTCCCGGTCCAAGAATCAGTACCGGATCCAGGATCATATTCATACCAAGACCCACAAGGTTTGCCAGAAATGGAGTTCTTGAATCTCCCTGTGCAGTATAAAGTCCGGTCAGCGTCAACGTAAGAAATGAAAATACGATCAGCCCGCAGGCAATCTGCGTATAAGAAATAGCTGCCGTATATGCCTCCGGATCCTGCAATTTGAAAAATCCAACCATCTGTCTTACAAAAATAAGTGAGACTGCAGCATATAATAATCCCATGATTGCAGACATCTGAACTGCTGCCTGTGCAAATTTATGTGCTTCTTCTTTTTCTCCACGCCCAATACACTGGGCCGTCTGTACCTGTCCTCCCATTCTCGACATAGACGCCAGGCCCTGTGAGAGCCAGGTAAACATTCCTCCTACACCAACACCTGCTACCGCTTTTGATCCCAGAAGTCCAATCCAGGCCATATCTGTAATGTTGTACAGAGTCCCCAGAAATGCTGATGCCATAATGGGAATAGCCAGCTTTGTCAATGTCTTCAAAATAGGACCTTTTGTTAAATTTCCTTCCAATACTCTTTCCTCATCCTTATCATGAAATTGGCCCTGTTACCTTTCTGAGCCACTTTCTTTCATTTTCTGGTAAAAATTTACCCAGACCATTATATACTTTTTCATGATACTGATTCAACCATTTCTTTTCTTACTCAATATTTTCTTATCAGAAATTACTCTCTTTTCTGTTTGTCTGCTCTCTGCAGGCATTTCCTATATTGGTCAGGCAGAGTACTGTTGCGATCAGGAAAAGTCCCGGGATCAGGATGATCCACCAGGATCCTGTCATCAGCGCTTTATCCGAAAGAGACAGCATACTTCCCCATGTGATAACTTCAATCGGGAGACCAATTCCCATAAAGCTCAGGGTAGCCTCAGAAATCATGGCAGTTCTTACGTTCATGACAACCATAAACATGATCGATGAGAAGAAGTTTGGTACCAGATGCTTCCATAAAACACGGAAGAACCCTGCTCCCATACATTTTGCTGCAATGATGTACTCACTGTTTCGAATCTGTCGAACCTCGGTACGTACTACCTTCGCAATACTGGTCCAGCTGGTCACACCAATTACAAATGACAGGCTGAGGATATTTGCATTTCCCAGGATAGCCTGCAGTAAAATGATCAGAAGCAGTGTTGGTATACTCAAAAAAACTTCTGTAAATCGCATGATCAGTTCATCAAGCCAAGCCGGTGCCACACCACTGAAGGCGCCAACTACCACTGCGATAAAAGTAGAAATAACCGTAGCTAATCCACCGATCAGGATTGAGATTCTTCCTCCATACCATATCATGGAAAAGATATCCCTTCCCATGGTATCTGTTCCAAAAAGGAACTCCGCATTTGGTGCCTTATTGTAATTGAGAAGATCCATATAAGCAGGATCCTTGGTCATGATCAGTTCTGCTCCCAGACAGCCCAATATGATGAGAATCAATATTACTGCTGAAACAACTGGTTTGCCTTCGTACCACTTTTTCTTTGATTTTGGAATTACAGTTTCTGTTTTTCTGGTTCCTGCCAGTTCAAATGAATTATTCGTCATCCTTCTACCACCTCCGATTTCTCGGTTATTACTTCATCCTTCATACGAGGATCAATCTGTTCATTGATAGTCTGACTGACGATATTACAGAAAATAACCAGGATTCCTGACATCATACAAAGCAGCATCAGCAGATTGTAATCATGATATCTGGCGCTCTCATAAGACAACGCTCCAATTCCAGGATACGAAAAAACACTTTCTACAACATAGGTTCCGCCAAGTACATGAGGAACTGCAATCGCCATGATACTTAAGTAAGCAGGCATTACGTTTCGAACACAGTGTCTGAACATAAGCTTTTTCTTATCCAGGCCCTTGGCCTTAGCCAGAAGCACATAATCTGCACGAACTTCTTCAAGGATTTTATTTCGGATCATGTAAGCGTAGTACCACAGATGCTCCAGAACTACGATCGTCAATGGCATGATCAGATGAATCACCCTGTCTCCAATATCTCCTGCCTTTCCGGTGCTGTAAGCACCACTGCTTGGCAGGATCTTGAGATTTACGGAGAAGATAAGAATCAGCACCAACGCCATCCAGAACTCAGGGATACAGCTGGATATCGTGCCCAGTTTACATAAAATCCGGTCTGCCAGACGGTTTTCGTACCAGGCACACAGGATTCCCAGAAGCAATGCTCCTGCAAACATAATGACAAATCCGATTCCTCCCAACAAAAGCGTGTTACCAATACGGCCGCCGATCACTTCTAATACATCCTGTTTGTATTTAAATGAAATACCAAATTCTCCATGAAAAGCATTTTTTACCCATTTCACATACTGCACAGAGATTGGTTCGTTCAATCCTAATTTTTCCATAGCCCATTCGCGTTCTTCCGGGCTCATCTTTTCTGTGCGGTCACCATAATAAGAAATCAGCGGATCTCCCGGTGCCAGACGTGCTACATAAAATACAGCAACAGACAAAATAAATACTGAGATCAGGAAGATCAGGCATTTTTTACCATAGTAGACGAACTTTTTTTGTCTCATTATATGCTGCACCCCTTTCCGTCAGCCGGGAGCATTGCAAAATGTCCTGGTGACACTTCTGTCCACATACTGTTTTCCATTCCCTCGCCATCATAATACTGCAGAACTCTTTTTCTTTCTCTGATCGGGTCCGGCACAGGAATTGCAGACAGCAGTGTTTTTGTATAAGGGTGCACCGGATTGGAATACAATTCCTCCGACGGTGCCAGTTCTACCAGTTTTCCATGATACATTACACCAACACGGTCACAGAGATATTCAACCATAGCCAGATCGTGAGCGATAAACAAAAATGTAAATCCATGCTCCTCCTGCAGATGGCGGAACAGGTTCACAATCTGTGCCTGTATAGAGACATCCAGAGAGGCAATCGGTTCATCGGCTACCAGGAATTCCGGTTCCATACACAGCGATCTGGCTATTGCCACTCGCTGACGCTGACCGCCGGACAATTCGGATGGATAACGATCCAGAAAACTCTTCTCAAGTCCCACATACTCCATCTGAAAGGCTGCTTCTTTTATATAGCTTCCTCTCGGAGGTGTAATATGCTGGATTCTCATTGGTTCCGTAATAATATCTGACACCTTCATCTTCTGATTCAGGCTGGAGGCAGAATCCTGAAAGATCATCTGGCGTCTGGTCTGAAGCATTTTTTTATTCTTTTTGAATTCTTTTTTGTCACAGATATTTACATCTTTGTACCAGATTTCTCCCTGAGCTGGCTGATAGATATTCATCAGACATCTGGCTACAGTAGACTTTCCGGAACCGGATTCTCCCACCAGTCCAAAGATCTCACCTTTGTGGATCTGGAAAGAGACATCATCCACAGCCTTTACTTTGATCTTTTTCGTCAGATGAAACTGCTGGGTCAGATGCCTGACATCTAATAATACTTCTTTACTCACTGCACGGTCCTCCCATAGGTGATTTGATCTGTGGTGCCCTTGGGTCTAACAGCCAGGTTGCCGCATAATGCGTGTCTGTGATCTTAAACATAGGTGGCATTTCTTCATAATCGATATTCAATGCATATTCATTTCGACATGCAAAAGCATCCCCCTCAGGTGGATCAATCAATGTAGGCGGCATGCCAGGAATCGTGTACAGACTTTCTTTTCCATTTGCAAATGCCGGAAGTGATCGCATAAGACCCCATGTGTATGGGTGTCTCGGATCATAATATACTTCCTCTGCTGTACCAATCTCCACGATTTTACCCGCATACATTACCGCTACTCTGTCCGCAACACGGGCAACTACTCCCAGATCATGGGATACCAGTATGGTGGCTGTTCCAAGCTTCATCTGGATTTCGCGCAGAAGATCCAGAATTTGAGCCTGGATGGTCACATCCAATGCCGTGGTCGGTTCATCCGCGAATAAAATATCCGGATCAGCAGCCAATGCGATCGCCATAACACATCTCTGGCGCATTCCACCGGAAAACTGCCATGGATACTGGTGATAACGTTCCTTTGGATGCGAGATCCCCACCAGCTCCATAAGTTCCAAAACTTTCTTGTCTACCTGTTCTTTTGTATATTTTTTATTATGTATCAACACTGCTTCCGCAATCTGTTTTCCAATTTTAATAGTTGGATTCAGGGAAGTCATAGGATCCTGAAAGATCATGGAAAAAATTTTTCCACGAAGCTTCTGCATCTCTTTCTCCCTGTAACAGGTGATATCCTGCCCGTTAACACTGATACTGCCTTCTTTGATCCTGGCACTTGGCGGCAAAAGCTTCATGATACTTTTGCAAAGTACACTCTTTCCGCATCCGGATTCTCCAACTATAGCCAGCACTTCTCCCTTTTTTAACGAAAAAGAGACATCTCTTACCGCCTGAACCTCTCCCGAAGGACCATCTATGCTGACTGAAAGATTTTTGACCTCTAATAAATGTTCCATTTTCAACCCTTTTTCCGCTCGTGTAAAAAGGGGGCACTCCTCGTGCCCCCGTCACAACCCATTTCTTATTATTCAATAGTCCAGTCTGCAACATTCCAGAAAATACCAACTCCGTGATGTCCCATAATGGTATCAGGATTGATTCCCTTGATATTACTGTCAGCGACATAGTTTGCATCGATATAGCAGATCATTGCATAAGCCGGATCCTCTGCAAGAGCTTTCTGGAAGTTAGCATAAGCCTCTTTACGAACTTCCGGATCAGCTGACTGTCTTGCTTCTGTCAGATATTTGTCAACTTCTTCGTTAGAATAGCTGGAGTAGTTTGCTCCCTTATCTGTTCCGAATACTTTATATGTATGGTCGTCAGCGTCAAACGGGCTTCCCCATCCGATCAGGAATGCCATCTGTCCTGCCCAGTCTGTCTGTGCCGGGATTTCTACAGATACATCCATACCGATTTCCTTCAGTTCCTGTGCTGCGATCTGAGCCATGTCAATACGTACCTGGTCTCCGGCACTTACACTGATCACAAAACCAACTTTTTCGCCGTCGCGGTAGTAGAATCCATCATCACCCATTTCACATCCGGCAGCTTCAAGGATTTCTTTTGATTTTTCCGGATTGTAATCATAATGCTCAACATCTTCACAGTTGTAGATATTTCTCTGAAGAGGACCATAAGCAGGCATTCCCTGTCCCAGGATAACTGCGTCGATGATTGCCTGACGATCAAGTCCGTAGCATACTGCCGGAATCAGGTCACGGTTTTTCTGCCAGTATTCGTTTCCAAAGTTAAACATGATTCCACGATAATCAGCAGTTTTCATATCATAGCATGTATAAGCATCATCACCAGCAAAAGCAGTTGCATCCTTCGGAGTTAATAGAGCCAGATCCAGTTCTCCTGATTTTAACTGAAGAGCTTTCGCATTGTCATCTGGTACGATCTTAAATACGATTTTATCGATAGAAGGCTCACCCTTGAAGTAATCTTCATTTTTAGCAAGTGTGATAGCCTGACCTTCATCCCAGGATTCAATTTTGTATGGGCCTGTTCCAACCGGATTACGGAAGAAATCAGAAGTCTGCATATCTTCGCCTTCAAGCAAGTGTTTAGGAAGAACTGCCATTGTCATATAGTCAAGGAATGCAACGTTTTTGTCCTCGAGTTTGAATTCGACTGTATGGTCATCAACCACATTGATCTCTTCTACATCTTCGTAGTTTGGTGCATTCTCAGAACCATTTTCCGGATCCATGATAGCTTCGATGGTAAATTTGACATCGTCTGCTGTAACAGGTTCGCCATCCTGCCATTTAGCATCTTCTGCCATGTGGAATGTGTAGGTATTTGTTGC
>NZ_CAKROJ010000013.1 GCF_934372025.1 uncultured Blautia sp. | reverse complement strand
TCCAGACTCTTTTCCAAGACATTCCATAGAAACTTTAATCAATATCTTAACGATGCAAGGCTGAACTATGCATGCCAGCGTTTGGAAAATACGAGTGATTCTATTACAAATATTTGTCTGGATAGTGGATTTGAAAGTCAGAGAACGTTTAACCGAGTATTTAAAGAAAGATATAAAATATCACCAAGTGATTATCGAAGTACTTGTGTGAAAGAGATGTTGTCATAAAAGGTTCTGTTGATCGAAATATTTACTTTGATTTTACAGTGCTATGTATTTGATTTCATGTGTGGATGATATAATATAAAAATATTTGTAGAAAAAAGAGTTTTATTCTATTATGAAAAGAGTAAGGTGTATTCTAAAGAAACAAGAAAGGCAGGGCGCATATGAACATGATAAAATCCATAATCGATTTTAATGAAAAAAAAGGATTCATCTGTGATATGGATGGTGTGATCTATCATGGCAATCAGATATTGCCAGGTGTTCCAGAATTCATCCAGTGGTTGCCCCATTGAAATGGCAACAGGTACACAGGCATATTTCTGTGGGAAACCGAATCCACTGATGATGAGAACAGGATTAAATATGCTTGGATGTCATTCGGCAGAAGCTGGAATTGACCCTAAAGTCTTACAAGTCATCATAGGACATGCGGACATCGGCATCACGATGAACATTTACAATCACACTGATTCAGAACGAATGCAGGGTGAAATGAAAAAACTTGAAAATATCATGTAATATTTAAGCCATTCCCTACTATTAGGGTGTGGCTTTTTAAATACAATTTTGTGCCAAATTTTATGTCAAATGAAAGAAAAAAGACAAAACCAGATGAAACATAAAAATGTTCAGAAATCCGTAAAGTATTGATTTTACAGGCTTTTCAATATTAGACGAAACATGATAAAACGTAACCTTGTTTTATCATAAAAAAAAGGTTATAATACATGCATACTAAAAAATTGGAGGTACCTATATGAATGGACGTATAGATTCCGGATTAGGACAAATCGTTATCGATACAGACGTAATTGCTACCTATGCTGGAAGTGTTGCTGTAGAATGTTTCGGTATTGTCGGAATGGCAGCTGTCAGCATGAAAGATGGACTGGTTAAGCTTCTTCGCAGGGACAGCCTGAAACATGGTATCAGTGTCACGATCACAGAGGACAACAGAATCCGCCTGAACTTCCATGTAATCGTTGCATATGGAGTTAATATCAGTACAATTGCAGATAATCTTATCAGCAATGTCAAATATAAAGTTGAAGATTTCACCGGTATGGAAATTGAAAAGATCAACATCTATGTGGAGGGCGTACGCGCCATTGACTAAAAATCAGAGGAGGAACTTGTGGTGAACAAAAAAACCATAGATGCCAAAATACTTTCCAGAATGTTTCTGGCCGGTGCCAAAAATCTGGAAGCAAAAAAAGAATGGATTAATGAATTAAACGTATTTCCTGTTCCAGACGGAGATACAGGTACAAATATGACAATGACGATCATGTCAGCCGCGTCTGAAGTAAGCGCACTGACAGATCCTGATATGGAAACACTGGCAAAAGCTATTTCTTCCGGTTCTCTTCGCGGAGCCCGCGGAAACTCCGGTGTAATCCTTTCTCAGCTGCTCCGTGGATTTACCAAAGGTGTTAAGAAATCCAAAGAGCTGGATGCACTTACCATTGCGGCAGCTATGGAACGTGCTGTTGAAACAGCTTACAAAGCTGTTATGAAACCAAAAGAGGGTACAATCCTTACTGTGGCAAAAGAAGCAGCTCTCAAAGCTGTCGAAATCGCCCCGGAAGCAGAAGAACTTGAACCATTTTTCAAAGCTGTATTTGACCATGCAGAATATACTCTTTCCCGCACACCGGAAATGCTTCCTGTATTAAAAGAAGCAGGCGTTGTCGATTCCGGCGGTCAGGGACTTCTTGAAGTACTGCGCGGTGCAATCGACGGTTTCCTGGGTAAGGAAGTCGATTATTCTGACTTTGAAAAACCTGCCGGAGCATCAGTAACCAAAATTTCTCCACAGGCAGAAGCAGATATCAAGTTCGGATACTGTACAGAATTTATCATTCTCTTGGACAAACCGATGCCTCTGGAAGAAGAACATTCCTTCAAGGAATTCCTTACTTCCCTCGGTGACTCCATTGTTCTTGTAGCCGATGATGAAATCGTCAAAGTACATGTACACACCAACCATCCTGGACAGGCTATTGAACGTGCTCTGACCTACGGTGCACTTTCCCGCATGAAGATCGACAACATGCGTGAAGAGCATCAGGAAAAACTGATCAAAGATGCAGAAAAGCTTGCCAGACAGCAGGAAGAGGAAGAGAAGAAGCAGACCCCGCCTAAGGAAACCGGATTTATCGCAGTATCTGCCGGTGCAGGTCTCACAGAGATCTTCAAAGAGCTCGGTGTGGATTATCTGATCGAAGGTGGTCAGACTATGAATCCAAGTACCGAAGATATGCTGAATGCCATTGATAAAGTAAATGCAAAAACAATCTACATTCTTCCAAACAATAAAAACATTATCCTGGCAGCAAATCAGGCCCGTGATCTTACAGAAGACAAAAAGATCATCGTCATTCCTACCAAAACAATCCCTCAGGGTGTAACCGCTCTGATCAGCTTTGTTCCGGAAAAGACCGCCGAGGAAAACACTGAAGAAATGACCGACGCTATTTCCCGCGTACACACCGGACAGATCACCTATGCCGTACGCGATACCCGTATCGAGGATAAGGAAATCCACGAGGGTGATATCATGGGAATCGGCGACAAAGGTATTCTTGCTGTAGGAAAAGGCAAAGAAAATGTTGCTGTTACCACTGTAGATGCCATGATGACTGATGATGCAGAAGTGATCAGTATTTATTATGGCGCTGATGCCAGCGAAGAAAAAGCTGAAGCTCTCGCAGCCACACTGGAAGAGAAATATCCGGACTGTGAAGTTGAAGTCAACAACGGTGGTCAGCCGATTTATTACTATATTATATCCGTAGAATAATGGGAAACAGTTTACAAACCCTGAAAGGGGTAGGAGAGAAAACAGAAAAGCTTTTTTTCAAGCTTGGAATTTATGATACTGATGATCTCCTGCACTATTATCCCAGAAATTATGACGCATTTGAAGCGCCGGTATCTATCGCAGATCTGGAAGAGGGGACGGTGAAAGCCGTCTCTGCTGCGGTATGTTCCGGCGTTTATGTTACTTCTGCAAAAGGCAGGCAGATCATTACTGCAACCGTGTGTGATTCTTCAGGGAAGCTTTCTGCTGTATGGTTTAATATGCCGTACCTCCGAACTGTCCTGAAAAAAGGAAGCCAGTTTATTTTTCGGGGACGTGTTGTCCGCAGACAGTCCAGGCTGGAACTGGAACATCCTGAAGTTTTTACTCCTGCTGCATACGAAGAGATTCTGCACAGCCTGCAGCCCGTTTACGGACTGACCGGCGGCTTATCCAACAAAACTGTCACCAAGATGATCCATCAGCTTCTGAAAGACCTCCCTATGTGCAGCGAATTTCTCCCTGAAGAGATCCGTGAAAAATATCATCTTGCAGATATCAACTATGCCCTGCGTACCATTCATTTTCCTCAGAATATGGACGAGTTGCTTCTGTCCCGCAAGCGTCTTGTTTTTGATGAATTTCTCATGTTTATTCTTTCAGTTCAGATGCTGAAAAACAGGAGTGAGAAAACGCCCAATTGTTTTCCAATCCACAAAACATGGACCACAGAACAGATCATAGAAAACCTTCCTTATTCTCTGACCGGTGCCCAGCTAAACACCTGGCACGAAATTGAGCGCGACATGTCTGGTCAGGCATTAATGTCACGTCTGATCCAGGGAGATGTAGGAAGCGGCAAAACGATCATCGCCTTTCTTTCAATGATTCTTGCCTGTGAAAATGGTTATCAGGCAGCTCTGATGGCACCGACAGAGGTTCTTGCCAGACAGCATTACGAGGATTTTCTTAAATTACAGGAAGCACAGGGACTGAATTTCCATACAGTTTTGCTTACCGGCTCCAATACAGCCAGAGAAAAAAGAGAGCTTTATCAGCTAATCTCCTCAGGAGAAGCCCAGATCATTATCGGTACCCATGCACTGATCCAGGAAAAGGTGGAGTATCACAGCCTTGCGCTTGTTGTTACCGATGAACAGCATCGTTTTGGCGTCAGACAGCGAGAGGCACTTGCAACTCGTGGAAATCCGCCCAATATTCTTGTCATGAGTGCCACACCGATTCCACGTACACTGGCCATCATTCTTTACGGTGACCTTGACATATCCGTCATCGATGAACTTCCGGCAAAGCGTCTTCCGATCAAAAACTGCGTAGTCAGTACTTCCTACCGGCCAAAGGCATATTCCTTCATCCAACGACAGGTACAGGAGGGCAGACAGGCCTATATCATCTGCCCTATGGTAGAAGAAAGCGAAGGCCTGGACGCAGAGAATGTACTGGATTATACCAGGAAATTAAAAGAGGTATTTCCATCAGATATAGCCATTTCTTTTCTGCACGGTAAAATGAAACCAAAAGAAAAAAACGAGATCATGGAAAAATTTGCTGCAAATGAAATCCAGATTCTTGTCTCTACCACCGTTGTAGAAGTCGGAGTCAATGTTCCGAATGCCACCGTTATGATGGTTGAAAATGCCGAACGCTTCGGTCTTGCCCAGCTCCATCAGCTGCGTGGACGTGTCGGAAGAGGAGAGTATCAGTCTTATTGCATTTTTATTCAGGGTTCTAATGAGGAAACGACATCCAAACGACTTGAAATACTCAACAAATCCAATGATGGATTCTATATTGCCAGCGAGGATCTCAAGTTACGTGGTCCCGGAGATCTTTTTGGTATTCGTCAAAGTGGCGATATGGAATTTCGAATCGGAGACATATACAACGATTCTGCCATACTGAAATCTGCCAGTGAAGCTGCTGCCGAAATACTTGTTCTTGATCCGGATCTGTCGCTTGAACAGCATCGTGCTCTTCGTCAGTATCTGCAGAAAAAGCAGCAAAATGCAGGCAGTACACCGGGGCTTTAACAGAAAAAGCATTGCAAATCCTCCTGAAAAGTAGTATTCTGGTAGCGTATCAATTATATTCATCTTGTAAGGAGGCTATTATGGCTACAAGAACAACCACAAAAGAAGCAGAACTCAAGACATCTACTGCAAAACCGGCTATCGAAAAAGAGGCTCCTGCAAAAAAGACAGTTGCAAAAAAGGCAACCGAAAAGCCTGCAGCTGCTAAAAAACCTGCCGCAAAGAAACCTGCTGCAAAAAAACCTGCTGTCAGAAAAACAGCTGCTAAAAAGGCTGTTTCTTTAAATACAGAAGTATATGTACAGTGGCTTGGTAAAGAAGTTTTCGAAAAAGACATCATTGAATCCGTCAAGAAAATCTGGACAGAAGAAATGGGCAAAAAAGAGTCCGAACTTACCGATCTGAAAGTGTACATTAAGCCAGAAGACAACGGTGCTCACTATGTTATCAATGGTGAGATTACAGGTTTTATTGAATTGTAATAAAATCTCTGTCAGCATTCAAAATCAGATGATCTTTGATGTTCATCTGATTTTTTTCTGTCATTTTATAAGATTGTTCTTATCATTTTCTGTACTTTTCCGCAGTTTCGTGTTATCATAGAAAAGTAATGTCTGCTTTGGCACGACACTTGTTCTTGCTATGCAGTCAAATAGAAAGAGAGGAACAAAATAAATGCTGTCTGTTATTGAATCAATCAACACTGCCGTTAATAATTTTATCTGGGGCGTCCCGGCAATGATCTGTATTATCGGTGTTGGACTTTATCTCAGTATTCGAACAGGATTTCTTCAGATCCGAAAATTCCCGTATGCAATGAAAACCACACTTGGCCGTATGCTCAGAAAGCGTGAAGCTTCTGACGGAAGTATGACTCCTTTTCAGGCCGTCTGTACAGCTCTCGCAGCCACAGTCGGTACCGGAAATATTGCCGGTGTTGCCGGTGCCATTGCGATTGGCGGACCTGGCGCTGTATTCTGGATGTGGGTTTCTGCCCTTCTTGGCATGTGTACCAAATTTTCCGAAGTAACCCTCGCTGTACATTTTCGTGAAACAAACGAAAGGGGCGAGCTTGTCGGCGGACCTATGTATTACATCAAAAACGGTCTGAAAAAACACTGGCACTGGCTGGCTTATCTTTTTTCTGCCTTTGGTGTGCTTACTGTTTTCGGAACCGGAAATGCCACTCAGGTTAATACCATCACTGCAGCTGTAGATTCTGCGCTGATCAATTATCATCTGATTTCTTCCGATGGTGTCCCCACTGCAAACCTGATCATGGGAATTGTCATTGCCATACTTGTTGCCCTGGTACTCCTTGGCGGAATCAAAAGAATCGGTCATGTCACAGAAAAACTTGTTCCATTCATGGCAGTTTTTTATATTATTCTTGCCCTTGGTGTTGTTTTACTTAACTTTAACCGCATTCCATATGTATTTTCCTCAATTATCAAAGGAGCCTTTACTCCTGCCTCCGTTACCGGCGGTGCTGTAGGAAGCTTCTTTATGAGCATGAAAAAAGGTGTCTCCCGCGGTATCTTTTCTAATGAAGCCGGTCTTGGTACCGGTTCAATCGCACACGCATGTGCAGATACCCGCAAACCTGTCAAACAGGGATTTTTCGGCATCTTTGAGGTGTTTGCTGATACAATTGTCATATGTACCCTTACCGCACTCGTAATTCTCTGCAGCGGTGTTCCTGTTTCCTATGGCGAGGCAGCAGGCGCAGAACTCACCATTCTGGGTTTCACCTCTACCTATGGCAACTGGGTTTCTGTCTTTACAGCTGTTGCAATGTGCTGCTTTGCATTTTCAACGATCATCGGATGGGGACTCTACGGTGCAAGATGTTGCGAATTTCTGTTCGGCACCTCCAGAACAGTCAGACCATTTATGGTCATATACTCTCTGGTAGCAATCCTCGGAGCAACCGTAGATCTCGGACTCTTATGGAATATTGCCGAAACTTTTAACGGATTAATGGCAATTCCAAACCTTATTGCCGTATTCCTTCTTTCAGGTGTTGTTGTTAAACTCGTAAAAGAATATTTCACAACCGGTGACGGAAAAGACGCCTGAAACTGATTTTTAAAATAATTTAGTTTCTTCCAATTCGTGCAGAATGTTCCAGTGTATTTTTTCTGTTAATTCATATACTAGCACTGTAACATCCAAATTAAACGAAAACCAAGGAGGAAATTTATCATGACAAATAATAGTTCTTCAAACAAAGCAGTCGTACCTGAAGCAAAAGGAGCCCTGGATCGTTTTAAATTCGAAGTTGCAAATGAGCTGGGCGTTCCGCTTACTGATGGCTATAACGGAAACCTGACTTCCAAACAGAACGGAAGTGTCGGTGGATATATGGTCAAAAAAATGATCGAACAGCAGGAAAGACAGATGTCCGGAAATTCTCGCAGCGAACAGTATTAATATCTCTGCAAAACTGACCGGTATCTGACCTGGTAATGATCAAAACAGTGTTGCTTTATAACTGTACGCAGATATAAAACAGCACTGTTTTTTTCTGCATACAATGGTTTACTTTTCCCAATAATTATAGTAATCTTGTATATATTATTAAAATTCTATGAATTTTGTATAAGTTTACAATAATTAATTGCCAACTTTTTGTTGAGTTGTTATAATGTAAGAACATAGCTATACTATAACTAATAAAACCCAGTAATGTATTGGTGAAACGGAGAGATGAACGATGAATTTAGGAATCATTGCACACAACAGTAAAAAAGTACTTATAGAAGATTTCTGTATCGCCTACAAGAATATCCTCGCCAAACATGAAGTCTATGCCACAGGAACTACTGGACGAAGAATAGAAGAAGTTACAAATCTTCATGTTCACAAATTCCTCGCAGGAAGTATCGGTGGTGACAAACAGTTCATGGAAATGGTGGAACGTCAGGATCTCGATATGGTTATCCTCTTTTATAATCCGGTTATGATTGACCCGAAAGAGCCGGATATTTCAGCCATTGTCATGCGCTGTGACCAGTATAATATACCGGTTGCCACAAATATCGCAACAGCTGAGCTTCTGATTCTCGGACTGGCACGCGGCGACCTGGATTGGAGATTAAATCTGAAATGAGAGTAATAGCAGGAAAAGCCAGACGTCTTTCACTTAAGACTGTACCTGGCATGGAAACCCGTCCTACTACGGACCGTATAAAAGAAACACTTTTTAATATTCTGCAGCCTGAAATACCGGATTGCCGCTTTCTTGATCTGTTCAGCGGCAGCGGTGGCATTGGAATTGAAGCTTTAAGCAGAGGTGCGGAATATGCTGTATTTGTAGAGAAAAATCCCAAAGCCTGTGCATGCATCAGGGATAATCTTGCATTTACAAAACTTGCTGAACATGGTAAACTGCTGAACATGGATGTTTTACAGGCTCTTCGTTCTCTTGAAGGCGAGGACGCTTTTGATTGTATTTTTATGGATCCACCATATAATAAAGATCTGGAGCAGCAGGTCCTTGAATACCTGAAAGACAGTTCTCTGGCAGATGAAAACACACTGATTGTCACAGAAGCTGATCTCCATACAGATTTTTCTTATGTGGAAGAACTGGGATATGAACTGTCACGTTCCAAAGAATACAAGACAAACAAACATATATTTTTACATAAAAGAAAGTGAGACCCCCTATGGTAACAGCAGTATATCCGGGCAGTTTTGATCCGGCAACCTATGGTCATCTGGATGTCATCCGGCGTGCCAGCGTTTCCTTTGACAGAGTTGTAGTCGGTGTTTTGCAGAATTCTGCAAAAAGTCCGTTGTTTTCTGTGGAAGAACGTGTTAATATATTGGAAAAGGCAACAAAGGACATTCCTAATGTGGTGATCAGACCATTTGATGGACTTTCTGTTAATTTTGCCCGGGAAAATCATGCGCAGGTAATCGTACGTGGTTTACGTGCCGTTACAGATTTTGAGTATGAGCTTCAGATGGCGCAGACCAACCGGGTTCTGGCACCTGACGTTGATACGGTATTTCTTACCACTACGTTGGAGTACGCATACGTCAGCTCCACTATTATGAAAGAAGTTGCCCGTTTCGGTGGTGATCTGACAAGTTTTGCACCGCCGGAGATCATACAGACATTATATGATAAAATGCAGGAAGAAAGAAATAAATAAGGAGAATTTACTATGAGCAGTAGAATCGAACAGATTATTGACGAAATTGATGAGTTTATAGACAGCTGTAAATTTCAGCCATTATCCGCAACAAAGATTATTGTAAACAAAGAAGAAATCGAAGAACTTTTAAGAGAACTTCGTCTCAAAACACCGGACGAGATCAAACGTTATCAGAAGATCATCAGCAACAAAGATGCGATCCTCGAAGATGCTCAGTCCAAAGCAGATGCTATTATCGCAGATGCTCAGACCAAAGCACAGGAGCTTGTTACTCAGCATGAGATCATGCAGAAAGCATACGCTCAGGCTAACGATACGATCAACGCAGCAAACAAACAGGCACAGGAAATTCTTGATTCCGCTACACAGGATGCAAACAGCATTCGTTTAAGTGCAATCACCTATACAGATGATATGATGGCTAATATTGGTTCTGTATTGAACCAGACCCTGGAAGATGCCGGCGGAAAATACAAGGGATTCATTGATTCTCTTCAGAGCTGTCTTGAAGTTGTTAACCACAACCGTCAGGAACTTGCTCCTCAGACCGCACAGGCAGCTGCCATGACTGGCTCTTATCATAATGAAGAAGTGCCGGAAGAAGACAATCTGTTAGACGATCTCGGTGAAGAATAAAGCAAATAAGACTGCTGTAATTCCATTCAGAAGTTTGGCTGTTATATAGGGAACTATTGACAGTTCTCGTGTAACCAGACTTCTTGTCTGGAAAATCACACAGATTCCGCCAAAAGCCGTCAGAAACAGTGCCAGCAGGTACTTAACCGGCATCTGGATCTCAGCATTTTGCAGACGGCAGAGCCCTGTTGTCAGTTCAAGGATACCTGATATTAGATATCCGGCAATATTTTCCATATTTCCAAAATGACTGATACAGGCTGACAGAATGGAAAATATAAGAATGTATCCGCCCAGCCGGGTAATTGTTTCAAACCCATTCATAATGGAGACATCCAGCAAAGCTCCTGATGAGCTTGAGACGGATGTCTTTTTTTTCTTATCTGATAAAACAAAACAGATTTTATTTTTATACACAGCAAAACGGAAGAAGGTCATGACTGCCAGATTCGACAGCAGCAGGATT
The DNA here is from genome assembly GCF_934372025.1 of uncultured Blautia sp. Classification (GTDB taxonomy): domain Bacteria; phylum Bacillota; class Clostridia; order Lachnospirales; family Lachnospiraceae; genus Blautia_A. Next base: position 33,713 of record NZ_CAKROJ010000013.1, on the reverse strand, counting down.
CCGACAACATTTTTTACAGGAATCCTGTCTTCCAGACATAAGCTGCACAGATATGTACGTATAAATACAGGACTTGCATGATTGGTAAATGTCAGAAGATACTGTGCTTCCGAGTGACTGATCTGCCTGCTTTTGTACAGATCAGAGGTTATTTTTGCTCCAACCGGATACCCACAGAGCAAACCGATCACAAGTGCATAGGCACCTGCTGAGGAGACACCGAAACACATATTCCAGATGCGTTCAGCCGGTTTTAAGAGTACTCGTGTCATATCTGTACGGATCAGAATACCTGTCATGATCAGGAACGGCAAAAGCGTCGGAACAAGGATTTTCAGCCACAGATTCATTCCTTCTCTGGCTGCTTCCAGTGCTTCTCCCGGACATATTAACAAAAAACATATTTGTGAAATACTGAAAACAGCCCAGAAAATTCTTTTCATAAATTGCGGCTTTTTTCTTTAGTTTATGCTTCATATCGGACTGATATGTCGATCATATAAATACATGCAACAATTTATTGATGGAGGAAATCAACATGAGAATATTAGAAAACTGTGAACCAAAACAAGTATTTTATTACTTTGAAGAAATCTGTAAAATTCCACACGGTTCAGGAAACACCAGACAGATCAGCGATTATCTGGTAAACTTTGCCAAAGAACACGGATTTGATTACGTACAGGACGAACTGAACAACGTAGTCATCTATAAACCGGCCACACCTGGCTATGAAAATGCTCCGACTGTAATTCTGCAGGGTCATATGGACATGGTGTGTGAAAAGAGACCTGACGTAGAACATGATTTTACAAAAGACGGTCTGAAGCTTTCTGTAGAAAACGGTTTTGTATCTGCAAACGGAACAACACTGGGCGGTGATGACGGTATCGCTGTTGCATACGCACTTGCTCTACTCGACAGTACAGATCTGCCTCATCCGGCTCTCGAAGTACTTATCACAGTCGATGAAGAAATCGGTCTTCTTGGAGCTGTTGATTTTGACTGCAGCGTCCTTAAGGGCAAACGCATGATCAACCTTGATTCCGAGGCTGAGGGAAGTCTCTGGATCAGCTGTGCCGGCGGTCTTTCAGCTGTCAGCCATATTCCTGTTCTCCGAACAGATGCCGAGGGAGAGAAGCTCCAGATCAGGATCTGCGGTCTGATGGGTGGTCATTCCGGTGCTGAAATCGACAAAAAACGTGCAAACGCCAATGTACTGATGGGCCGTTTCCTTTATGGTCTCAAGAGAGAAGCATACTATGAAATTATTTCTCTTGCAGGCGGACAGAAGGATAATGCCATTACCAGAGAAAGTCTCTGCGAAATTCTTGTATCCGAAGAAGATATTGCAGCTGTCAAAGCATACGCAGCTAAAGTTCAGGACGGACTTCGTGAAGAATATTCCGGAAGCGACAATGACATTTCTGTTCAGATTGCAAAAGCCGGTCATGAATCTGTACAGGTTCTTCATCCGACAAGCCGCGAGAAAATCCTGTTTTATCTGATGGAAGTTCCATTTGGTATCCAGAAAATGAGTTCTAATATTGAAGGACTTGTTGAAACTTCTACAAATATCGGCATTGTCAGACTTTCCGAAGATGAATTTTTCGCAAGCTCCGGTGTCAGAAGTTCCGTTGAAGCAGCCCGCGATGCCCTGTCTGACAAAATCCAGTATCTGACCGAATTCCTTGGAGGCGAATATGAGGCTCAGGGAGCATATCCTGCCTGGGAATACCGTAAAGAATCTCCGCTGAGAGACAAAATGGTATCTGTCTACGAAGATATGTATGGTCAGAAACCAGCCGTTGTTGCCATTCATGCAGGTCTGGAATGCGGACTGTTCTATAAAAAAATCGATGGACTTGACTGTGTTTCCCTCGGACCGGACATGAAAGATATCCATACTTCAGAAGAGCTTCTTGACATTGCATCTACAGAACGTGTATGGAACTATCTTGTAAAAGTTCTTAAAGAATTAAAAGACTGATCTCTGGTATAATAGCCGGTACTTGTAAAAGACTTCGCAGAAATTTGCGAAGTCTTTTCTGTATATACGCATATAATGAACTGATATCCCGACTGAAAGGCACCCGATGCCATGTCAAATTCTCTTTCATTTGTATTTCTTTTTTTACTTCTGCTTCTGAACACCAGTGTACTGACACAGATCAGTTTAAATCGAAGTGCAGCCTCTGTTCTGAATAAAAATCTCATCACTTCCGAAGCTTTTCGACAGCAGGATCTGACACCCGAACTCTATGAACAGCTTACTTCTTCTGATGGCGACCGGTCAGACCTGCCGGATCTTCTCACCACCTCAATGCTGAACGGTCATTTTCATCCCGACAGAATTTCTGCTGAAAATGCTGCATACCTTTTATACAAAAAAAGCAGTTACTTTCAATTAAAAAATTATTACAAAGCCATCTGGAATGATCTGCAGTATTTCCCGGTTGCCTCTGCTGATATTTATTTCGAAAACAGCTGGATGGAGACACGTACATACGGTGGTTCACGACGCCATGAAGGAACAGATCTTTTCGGTCCGGTCAACATTTCCGGATATTATCCCATTGTCAGTATTACAGATGGAATAGTTGAACAACAAGGATGGCTTCCTCTTGGCGGATATCGTATTGGAGTTCGTTCCGTATCCGGCGGTTACTTTTATTATGCCCACCTTTCCTCATACGAAGAAGCAATTTCCCTGGGAAAAAGAGTTTCTGCCGGGGACATTCTGGGCTTTATGGGAAACACCGGCTATGGCGAGGAAGGTACTTCCGGAATGTTTCCGGTTCATCTTCATCTTGGCATCTATATCCGCACAATGGAAGGGCAGGAGATCAGTGTGAATCCCTATCCTGTTTTACAATGCCTCAGAAAAAAAATCAGAAACTGTATATATTACTAACAAAAATCGTACAATTTGTGTTATACTGTATGGGAAGTTTTGTCTTTTCGTATTTCAGGACTTAATTTTAAAGCAACCATCCTATAAGGAGCGATATTTATGGAAATACAATTATGGAGAAGTATTTTATGTCCATATGAGCTTACCGTCAATGAACTGATGGTGAAGTTTAAACATATTATAGAAGAGCACAAGCAAAACGATCTGTATTCTCCGATCGAGCAGGTCAGCGGACGTGTCAAAAGCCTTCGCAGTATCCTCGAAAAGATGCAGCGAAAGCACATTCCCATGGACAAAATGGAAGAGGAGATTGAAGATATTGCCGGTGTCCGTATCATCTGCCAGTTTGAGGAGGATATTGATACGGTAGCTTCAATTATACGTAACCGCAGCGATATGACCGTCAAAAGCGAGAAAAACTATCTGAAGCATATCAAACAAAGTGGTTACCGCAGTTATCATATGATCATTTATTATACCGTAGACACGATCAATGGCCCCAAACGCCTTCAGGCAGAGATCCAGATCCGTACAATGGCTATGAATTTCTGGGCTACCATCGAGCATTCTCTGCAGTATAAGTATAAAGGTGAGATGCCTTTACATGTAGCTGAACGACTGAGCAACGCAGCAGATGCGATCATTGCACTGGATCAGGAAATGTCTTCTGTCCGTGAAGAGATCATGGATGCACAGAATTCTTCACAGACACAATCCAACCTGGTTAAAGACATCCTGCTCAGCATTGAGAATCTGTACAAAATTTCCAACAAACGGGAAGTCGAAAAGATACAGGATGAATTCCTTCGGGTATTTCAGACGAAAGATCTGCAGCAGCTTGCCCGTTTCCATCGTCAGCTTGATATCATTGCAGAAGGCTATCGTGCCCAATCTGTTTCATTTAGGAGTTTATAAATGCAGAATTTTTTACCCGTAACAAAACAGGAAATGCAACAGCGCGGATGGGATCAGGTTGACTTTGTTTATATCACAGGCGATGCCTATGTTGACCATCCATCCTTTGGTTCTGCTATTATCAGTCGCCTTCTCGAAAGTCGTGGTTATCGAATTGGCCTCATTCCACAGCCGGACTGGCGTAACAAAGAAAGCATTCAGGTTTTTGGTGAGCCGCGCCTTGGTTTTCTTGTGACAGCAGGAAACATGGATTCCATGGTCAATCATTATACCGTGTCCCGGAAACACCGTCAGAAAGATTCCTACTCACCCGGTGGAGAAATGGGACTCCGTCCGGATATGCCCACTGTTGTGTACAGCAACCTGATTCGCCAGACCTACAAACACACACCGATCATTCTGGGTGGTATTGAAGCCAGTCTCCGACGTCTGGCTCATTATGATTACTGGGGAAACCGCGTACGCAGGAGTGTCCTCATGGATTCCGGAGCGGATCTGATTTCTTATGGAATGGGAGAGCATTCTATCCTGCAGATTGCAGAAGCTCTGCAAAGCGGTCTTCCAATCGAAGAGATCACTTATATACCAGGAACTGTATACAAATGCAAAGATCTGTCACGCACATACGAGCCAGTCATTCTTCCTTCTTACGAGGACGCTGCATCTGATAAGCGGACTTATGCAGAAAGCTTTGCCATTCAGTACCGTAATACAGATCCTTTCACAGCCAGACCACTGGCAGAAAGCTATGGCAGCAGAGGATATGTCATCCAGAATCCGCCTGCACAGCCTCTGACACAGCAGGAAATGGATGACGTTTACGATCTGCCTTATACAAATACCTGGCATCCCATGTACAATGCAAAAGGCGGTATCCCGGCTCTGGAAGAGATCAAATTCAGTCTTACCAGCAATCGCGGCTGCTTCGGCGGCTGTAATTTCTGTGCCCTGACCTTTCATCAGGGACGTATCCTCCAGACAAGGAGTCATGAATCTATCCTGAAGGAAGCTGTCAAAATGACAAAAGATCCGGAATTCAAGGGATATATCCATGATGTAGGCGGACCGACTGCCGATTTTCGTCAGCCTTCCTGTCAGAAACAGCTGACAAAAGGTGTCTGCCAGAATCGCCAGTGCCTTTTTCCAAAGCCATGCGGAAACCTTCAGGTGGATCATTCAGATTATGTTTCCCTTCTTCGGAAACTGCGTAAGGTTCCGGGAGTCAAAAAAGTCTTTATTCGATCTGGAGTACGCTTTGACTATGTTGTCGCAGACAAGAGTCCTGTATTCATGCAGGAACTCGTAAAATATCACATCAGTGGACAGCTTCGTGTGGCACCGGAACATGTTTCCGATCAGGTACTTCATTATATGGGAAAACCTTCTCATCAGGTTTATCAGACCTTTCTCCGCGAATATGACAAAGCAAATGAAGCTACCGGCAAAAAGCAGTATGCTGTTCCATATTTTATGTCTTCCCATCCGGGATGTACGATCAGAGATGCTGTTAAACTTGCAGAATATGTACGTGACCTTGGATTCACACCGGAGCAGGTACAGGATTTCTATCCGACACCTTCTACACTTTCTACCTGCATGTATTATACCGGAATCAATCCACTGGACGGCAAACCTGTCTATGTTCCGAAGGATCCGCATGAAAAAGCAATCCAGAGAGCACTGATGCAGTACAAAAATCCTGCAAACCGCAAGCTTGTTCTGGAAGGTCTTCAAAAGGCTGGACGTATGGATCTTGTCGGATTTGGTCCAAAATGTCTGATCCGTCCGGAGAAAAAGAACGGAGCTTCTGCCGAAAACAGATCTTCTGCATCTGGCCGCAAACCGGTGCGTAAAACGATCCGTAATACACATAAGAAAAAAACAAAGAGATAAAAAGCATAAACACACAATTAAAGGAGCCTTTCATGAGCCAATCCAAAAAACGTAATTCTTCCCGCAAGGGAGAATATGGTTATCTTGCCGCTGAAAAGAAACGACGTATTCTTATCACTGCCATTTTATTTTCAGTACCATTGCTGATTTTTTTCTCGGCAATCCTGTATTTTCATACAAGACTGACTGTCTGGACAGTCGTAGCCGTTGTCGGCTGTCTTCCTGCCTGCAAATCTCTGGTCAGTCTGATCATGATTTTCCGTGCAAAACCGGTAAGTGCAGACGTGTATCACAAGATTCATGAGCATGCCGGTGAACTTACCATGTCTTATGAAATGTACATGACTTTTTACGAAAAAAGTGCCAATATCGATGCATTTGCAATCTGCGGAAATACAGTTGCGGGATACAGCAGTGATCCCAGGATTGATGCTTCTTTCATGGAAAAAGAATGTCAGAAGATCCTCAGAGGAAATGGTTTCAAGGCAACTGTCAAGATTTTTACCCGCCTGGATCCGTTCCTTGAACGTCTGGATTCCATGAATGCACACAAAGAGTCTCTGGAAGAAGGAATCAAGTTCCGCCCGGATGAAAAATATCCGGAGCTTTCCAGAAACGAACTGATCAAACATACGATCCTGGCAATCTGTCTGTAAAGGAGTTTTATGAGAGAATTTCAAATTACTGAAAATGAAGCCGGGCAGCGTTTTGACAAATATCTCGCCAAACTGCTTCGAAATGCACCTAAAAGCTTTTTTTATAAGATGCTTCGCAAAAAAAACATTACTTTGAACGGCAAAAAAGCTACCGGAAACGAAAAACTCAGTGCAGGAGATCAGATCAGACTGTTTCTCAGCGATGAAACCTTTTCCAAATTCAGTCAGCAGGAACAGACTGCAAGGGCAGTAACAGCTCTTGATATCATTTATGAAGATTCTGATATTCTGCTGATCAACAAACCTGCCGGAATGCTTTCACAGCCGGATGATACAAAAGAGCCTTCACTGGTAGAGTATCTGATCGGCTATCTTCTCCAGAACGGTTCACTGACAGAGAATGATCTGCGTACCTTTCATCCTTCCGTATGCAACCGTCTGGATAAGAATACCAGCGGTATCATAGCTGCCGGAAAGTCTCTTGCCGGGTTGCAGGAATTATCAGCACTGTTTCACGACCGCACCGTGCATAAGGATTATCTGTGCATCGTGAAAGGGATCATCACCCGTCCGCAGCACATTCATGGTTACCTGCACAAGGATACCTCTCTGAACAAAGTAACTGTCCTGCAGAACAAAACCAGAGACGCACAGCCGATCGAGACTCAGTATACCCCGCTTTGCCACAATACTGATGCCACACTTCTGAAAGTGCGGCTGATCACCGGACGTACCCATCAGATCCGTGCACATCTGGCATCTGAGGGACACCAGCTGGCTGGCGATACAAAATACGGACACCCGGAATTCAACCGGTATTTTCGTGATCATTACGGCTTAAAGCATCAGTTTCTTCACGCTTATCGGCTGACTTTTCCCAAACTTGACGGAAGACTGCATGATCTGTCCGAAAAGCACTTTGAAGCAGATCTGTCCATGCAGTTCCAACACATACTAAAAGAAGAACATTTAGAGGAGAATTATTATGAAAATCTGGAATGAAATCTGGGATTATGTAAAAATGGTCATCATTGTTTTTGCAGTGGTTTTTGTCATTAATAACGTTGTCCTGATCAATGCCAAGATTCCATCTGAATCTATGGAAAACACCATCATGACCGGTGACCGCATTTTTGGCTTCCGTATGGCTTACGGTCTTAATTTTGATCTCTTTGGCAAACATATTTCTCATAAGACCAAAGATCCGGAACGTTTTGACATCATTATCTTCAAATTCCCGGATGATGAGAGCCAGCTCTTTATCAAACGTCTGATCGGACTTCCGGGAGAAACCGTAGAGATCCGCGACGGAAAGGTCTACATAAACGGTTCGGAAGAACCACTGGATGACAGTTTTGTACCAGAAGTACCAACCGGAAATTACGGTCCATACACCGTGCCGGAAAACAGTTATTTCATGCTGGGTGATAACCGCGAATATTCCAGAGATTCCAGATTCTGGAAAAATACCTTTGTATCTTTTGATGAGATCGTTGGAAAAGCAATTGTACGTTATTATCCGTCTATCAAGCTTCTGAACTAAGAGGGATCAAAATTATGGCAACATGGAACAGCCGAGGCCTCCGGGGATCTACCCTGGAGGATCTCGTTAACCGTACCAATGAACAATATGCAGAAAAAAAACTTGCCCTGATCCAGAAGATTCCGACACCAATCACACCTGTCCGAATGGACAAAGAAAACCGTCATATCACACTTGCTTATTTTGAACAGCGCAGTACCGTAGATTATATCGGTGCTGTACAGGGGATCCCTGTCTGCTTTGATGCCAAAGAATGCAGTGTAGATACATTTCCACTAAGCAATATCCACCCACATCAGGTCGAATTCATGAATGCATTTGAGCAGCAGGGAGGAATTGCTTTTTTTCTTATTCTTTTCAGTCATGCCGATCAGTTTTATTATCTTCCTTTCCGGGATCTGATGAAATTCTGGAAACGTATGCAGGCAGGAGGACGCAAAAGCTTTCGTCGTGAAGAACTGAATCCTGTCTATTATCTTCAGAAAAAAAACGGTTTTCTTGTTCCTTATCTGGATGGCATGCAGACTGATTTAAAATTGCGGGATTGACAACTGTATGTTTTTCTACTATAATTTTTCTTGTTTTTACATAGTAGCATGGTAGCACATTAAAGTATGTGTGTGTCGTGTAATGAGGAGGATACGATTATGCAGCGAATTTTTCATACACCTGAAGGTGTACGCGATATTTATAATGGAGAGTGCAGTCAGAAGCATCATCTTCAGACAAAAATCCGCAAAGTATTTGATTCCTATGGATATGAGGAGATCGAAACTCCTTCCTTTGAATATTTTGAAGTGTTCAGCAGAGAAGTAGGTACGATTCCATCCAGGGATCTTTATAAATTTTTTGACCGTGAAGGAAATACTCTGGCACTGCGCCCGGACTTCACACCATCTGTTTCCAGAGCCTGCGCCACCTATTTTAATCCGGATCAGCAGGTCGTGACCCTTTCCTATACAGGAAACACATTTATCAATAATTCCAGTTATCAGGGACGTCTCAAAGAAACAACACAGATGGGGGTAGAACGTATCGGAGACGATTCTGCAGAAGCAGATGCAGAACTGCTTGCCATGACCATAGAATGTCTTTTAGAAGCCGGTCTGAAGGAGTTTCAGGTCAGCGTAGGACAGGTTGATTATTTCAAATCACTCTTAAAAGAGGCCGGACTGACTATTGAAGAAGAGGAACGTCTTCGTTCACTGATCTCTCAGAAAAATTATTTTGGAGTGGAAGATCTTGTTCGCAGTCAGAATCTCCCGGAATCGCTTGAAAAAGCCTTCCTTGAACTGCCTCAGCTGTTCGGTTCTGTCGACGTTCTTCAGAAAGCCCGGAGTCTGACGGACAATGTATGTGCGATTCAGGCAGTAGAACGTCTGGAAGAGATCTATGAGATCCTCAAGATCTATGGATACGAAAACTATATCAGCTTCGATTTTGGTATGCTTACCAAAATACAGTACTACACCGGAATCATTTTCCATGCATACACTTATGGAACCGGAGAGCCTGTCGCAAAAGGCGGTCGATACAATGAGCTGCTGAAACATTTCGGCAAACCTGCCGCATCCATCGGTTTTGGTATCACAATCGATAATCTTCTTATCGCCCTGTCAAGACAGAAGATCTGTCTTCCGGAGAAGAAAGCACCTGTCGTACTGACTTATACAGAAGCGAATCGCCGGGAGGCCATTCTGGAAGCCCGGAAACTGAGAAGCGAGGGAACTGCTGTAGCCCTTCGCCGCGAAAAGGAGGAACGCTGATATGAGATATCTTACCATTGCTCTTACAAAAGGAAGACTTGCGCAGAAAACACTGGATATGTTCGAAAAGATCGGAATCACCTGCGAAGAAATGCGCGATAAAAATACCCGTAAACTTATTTTTGTCAATGAAGAACTGAAGCTTCGTTTTTTCCTTGCCAAAGGCCCGGATGTACCAACTTATGTTGAATACGGTGCGGCAGATATCGGTGTGACCGGCAAAGACATCATTCTGGAAGAGGAGCGTAAGCTTTATGAAGTCATGGATCTTGGTTTCGGCAAATGCCGTATGTGTGTCTGCGGACCGGAAAGTGCCCGCGAAATGCTTCAGAATAATCAGCTGATCCGTGTGGCAACCAAATATCCAAACATTGCCAAAGATTATTTTTATAATAAAAAACATCAGACGGTGGAAATCATTAAACTGAACGGATCTATTGAACTTGCTCCGATCGTCGGACTTTCCGAAGTGATCGTAGACATTGTTGAAACAGGCAGTACCTTGCGTGAGAACGGCCTGAATGTTCTCGAAGAGGTCTGCCCGCTTTCTGCAAGAATGGTAGTAAACCAGGTCAGCATGAAAATGGAAGATGAAAGAATCCGCAATCTGATCCGTGATCTCAGAAATGTAATTGACAAGTAATCAAATAATAACCAACAGAAGGGATGAGCATTATGCGTACAGTAGCACTCACAAAAGAAAGTACAAAGGATATTCTGGAAAATCTCCTCAAACGCAGCCCGAACAACTACGGAAAGTTCGAAGCAGCTGTTGACGAAATTCTGAACAAAGTAAAAACAGAAGGAGATGCCGCTCTTTTTGCCTACACAAAAGAATTTGACAAAACAGAGATCACTGCAGATACCATCAAAGTAACAGAAGAAGAAATCAGAGAAGCCTATGACGCTGTCGATCCGGCTCTGATCGATGTCATCCGCAAAGCGCTCATCAATATCAGAAGCTACCACGAAAAACAGCGCCAGAACAGTTGGTTCACCAGTGAAACCAATGGAACCATGCTTGGTCAGAAAGTAACTGCCCTCGAACGCGTCGGTGTTTATGTTCCAGGCGGCAAAGCCGTTTATCCTTCTTCTGTTCTTATGAACATTGTTCCAGCCAAAGTAGCCGGTGTAGATCAGATTGTTATGACAACACCTCCTGGAAAAGACGGTAAAGTAAACCCATCCACACTGGTCGCTGCCAAAGAAGCAGGCGCTGATGAAATCTACAAAGTCGGTGGAGCACAGGCAATCGGAGCACTTGCTTACGGAACAGAAAGCATTCCAAAAGTAGACAAGATCGTGGGACCTGGAAACATTTTTGTTGCACTCGCAAAAAAGGCTGTATATGGTTATGTAAGCATTGACTCGATCGCCGGACCAAGTGAAATTCTGGTTCTTGCCGATGAAACTGCAAATCCAAGATATGTTGCTGCTGACCTTCTTTCCCAGGCAGAACATGATGAACTCGCCTCAGCTATCCTGATCACGACCAGCAAAGAATTTGCTGCAAAGGTAAGTGAAGAAGTTGATGGCTTTGTCAAAGTGCTTTCCCGCAAAGAGATCATTCAGAAATCTCTGGATAATTTTGGCTATATTCTGATCGCAGAAGATATGGACGAAGCAATTGAAGCAGCCAATGCCATTGCTTCCGAACATATGGAGATTGTAACAGCTAACCCATTTGAAGTTATGATGAAGGTGCGCAATGCAGGCGCGATCTTTATTGGTGAAAACAGCTCAGAGCCTCTCGGAGACTATTTCGCAGGACCGAACCATGTTCTTCCGACCAATGGAACTGCCAAATTCTTCTCCGCACTTTCTGTAGATGATTTTGTCAAAAAATCCAGCATTGTGTATTACTCAAAAGAAGCTCTGCGTAAGATTCACAAAGACATCGAACAGTTTGCAATTTCAGAACAGCTGACTGCACATGCCAATTCTATTGCTGTCCGTTTTGAAGACGAGGAACAGTAGGAGGAGACGATTATGCCAAGAGAAGCATCTGTAGAACGAAACACAAAAGAAACCGAGATCAAACTCAGACTTACACTGGACGGAACAGGTTACTCTGATATTGAGACCGGTGTCGGATTCTTTAACCATATGCTTGACGGTTTTACACGACATGGACTTTTTGATCTCTGCGTAAATGTCCATGGTGATCTGGATGTGGATGATCACCATACTATTGAAGATACCGGTATTGTTCTCGGAACCGCCATTAAAGAAGCAATTGGAGACAAAAAGGGCATCCGTCGTTACGGAAGCTGCATCCTTCCAATGGATGAGGTACTGGTTCTCTGTGCGATCGACCTTTCCGGACGCCCGTATTTTTCCTGGGATGCTGAATTTACTTCCGAAAAAATCGGGGATATGTCCACGGAAATGGTAAAAGAATTTTTCTATGCCATTTCTTATTCCTGTGGCATGAACCTCCACATCAAAGTTCTTACGGGCGGCAACAGCCATCATGTTGCCGAAGCTATGTTCAAAAGCTTTGCCAAAGCTCTGGATCAGGCAGTTTCCGTTGATCCGCGTATTACAGATGTACTCTCTACCAAGGGAAGTCTTGCATAAGGAGGAACACCATTCATGGAAGATAAATTACTGATTCCCTGCCTGTATATGCAGTCAGGAAAAGCAGTCACCGGATTTGGTCAGCGTAATCTTTTTGGTGACGGAGACATAGAAAATCTTGTACGTTTTTACAGAGACAACGGAGCCGATGAACTTCTGATCTTTGACTTTTCTTCCGGAGACACAGAACATGAGCAGGCCATTTCAAATATCAGACAGATTTGTGCGGCGGCTGAAATTCCGGTCATGGTAGCCGGAAACATCAATCGACTGGAAGATGTCAAGAAACTTCTTTATGCCGGCTGTACCAGAGTTGTTCTGAATTTTTCAAAAGAAAACAACATTCAGCTTCTGGAAGAAGCTTCCAGACGTTTCGGCAAAGAAAAAATAGTTATCAGTATTTCCTCTCTTAATGAATTTACCGATAACCAGAAACTGATTGAAGAATATGCCGATGAACTTCTTGCCCTTGATACCATTCAGGATGCAGTTGAAGCATGCTCAAACATAAAAGTAATCCTTCATACGGAAGCAGGAAAGGCTGAATTACTGAAAGAGCTCCTGCGCAAAAATTCCGTACATGCATTAAGCGGTGCATATATCAGTTCTCCTGATATACAGCTTCTCGATTTCAAAGAAGACTGTAAAAACTCCGGAATCCCGGTTGTTACATTTGAAAGTGCCATCAGCTGGTCTGAATTTAAACTCAACAGTGATGGACTGATTCCTGTGGTAGTTCAGGATTACAAAACAGATCAGGTACTTATGGTAGCATATATGAATGAAAAGGCCTTCCAAAATACCTTAAAAACTGGTAAAATGACTTATTGGAGCCGTAGTCGTCAGGAACTCTGGCTCAAGGGTCTCACCTCTGGTCACTTCCAGTATGTCAAATCACTGGCTCTGGATTGTGATAATGATACACTCCTCGCCAAAGTAGACCAGATCGGTGCTGCCTGCCACACAGGCAGCCGCAGCTGTTTCTTCAAACCCCTGATTCAAAAAAAATATAACGATACGAACCCTCTTCATGTATTTCAGGATGTATACGATGTGATCGCAGACCGCAAATTACATCCAAAAGAAGGTTCCTACACCAACTATCTTTTTGACAAGGGTATCGATAAAATTCTTAAGAAAGTCGGTGAAGAATGTACGGAAATCGTCATAGCTGCCAAAAATCCTGACAAAGAAGAAATCAAATATGAAATTTCGGATTTTCTGTATCATGTCATGGTTCTGATGGTCGAGAAAGGAGTTTCCTGGGAGGAGATCACCAGTGAGCTGGCCAGAAGATAATACAGGCATGGCTGCAGGATATCCCACAGGAGAATTGTCTTGAACAAAAACACAGATAAACTTTTTATAATCATCCCGGCTTATAATGAACGGGATAATATCCGACAGGTACTGGACGACTGGTATCCTGTCATAGAAGAACACGCAGGAGATGGCGAATCTCGTCTGGTTATCATTGATGACGGAAGTAAAGATGACACATATTCGATCATGCAGGCCTATGCCAAGGAGCACCCTCTTTTCACTCCGCTCACCAAACCAAATGGCGGACATGGTGCCACTGTACTGTACGGTTACCATTATGCACTGGAGCATGGAGCCGATTTTGTTTTCCAGACGGATTCGGACGGACAGACACTTCCATCCGAGTTCAACCAGTTCTGGCAGCAGAGAGAAGCATGGGATATGATCATAGGCTGGAGAAATAATCGCCAGGATGGCGGAAGCCGTATTTTCGTTACCCGCATCCTTCGCCTTGTGATCCGTCTCTGTTTCGGCGTTTCCGTTAAAGATGCCAATACTCCATTCCGCCTGATGAAGGCTGATACCCTGCGCAAATACATCGGACTGATTCCCAAAGATTTTAATCTTTCCAATGTCATTCTTTCCGTCATTTATGCGAAGAAAAACTGTCGTGTGAAATATATTCCGATAACCTTCCGTCCAAGACAGGGCGGTATCAATTCGATCAATATGAAGAAAATCTTTAAGATTGGAAGACAGGCAATGAAGGATTTTCGTAAGATCAACCGTGTGCTGAACTGAAAATAATAATAACCATTAATCCATTTTTAAATCTTTATACAACAAACGTATCATTAGGGTGGTATTCTTAGGAATACCGCCTTTTTTAATTAATTTAAAAAAAGTCCTTGACCCTATAGTTACTATATAGTTTACTATGTAGAAGACTTATTCGAAACCTTATATTAACTATAGGGTTTGAGATAAAAAATAAATGATAACAGGATCTTATCAAGGAGGATTAAGATGAAAAAATTAGTGGTTATGGGATTAGCAATGGCAATGACAGTATCTATGATGAATGGTGTATGTGCACAGCCGGTTCATGCAGCAAAAGGAGAAGGACTGAAAGTTGCACTTCTGATGTCAGGTGCTGCAAATGATCAGGGTTGGAACCAGACCGCATATGAAGGTGCTCAGAAAGCCTGTGATAAATACGGATGTGAACTTGCTTATACAGAAAACCTGGAAGCGGCTGACATTTCTGCTGCTTTTGCTGATTATGCAAGCGCAGGATATGATGTAGTAATTGGCCATGGATACGAATTTGGTGATCCTGCACTGGAAGTTGCAGAAACTTATCCAGCTACAAAATTTATCTGTACAGAATCTGACGCTTCTTCTGACAATGTTGCATCTTATGTAATGGCATGTGAACAGACTGCTTATGTAGAAGGAATCATTGCCGCATCTATGACAGAATCTGACAAACTCGGTGCAATCGGACCAATCCAGGGCGATTCCCTTGTGAAGATCGTAAACGGATATGAAGATGGTGCAAAATCCGTAAATCCAGATATTGAAGTTCAGACAGCATGGACTAACTCCTTTGTTGATACACAGCTTGCACAGGAAGCTGCAAAAGCAATGATTGAAAATGGTGTAGATGTGATCAAACACTGTGCAAATGCATGTGGAAATGGTGCAATCGCAGCTGCTGTTGATGCAGACATCTGGTGCCAGGGCGACTCCTATGATCAGAGTTCTTTAGCACCTGAGAACATTCTTGACTCTGCAATCTATAACCTTGACGTTGTAATTGATAAAGCTATTGAAAGTGTTGTTGACGATAATTTTGAAGGCGATGTTTATAACCTTGGTATGGCAGACGGAGCAGTGGAAGTTCTTCTTTCTGATAATCTTACTGATGAAGTAAAGAAAACTGCACAAGATGCGATTGACAAAATCGTTTCCGGCGAACTTGAGGTTGAACGTGATTACACATTAAGAGATTAATGTAACTGTGAGGGTACTGAACAGTTACAGATTAATTATTAACTAATTTGACGTAAAAGGAGAAAGCCATGTCCCTTCTTCAATTGAAACATATTTGTAAATCATTTTCCGGGGTATATGCTAATGAAAATATTAACCTATCTGTAGAAAAGGGTGAGATTCATGCCCTTCTTGGCGAAAACGGTGCCGGAAAGACTACGCTTGTAAATATTATTTTCGGTCTTTACACTGCAGATAGCGGAGAAATCCTTTGGAAAGACAAACCTGCAGATTTTGCTTCACCTAAGGAAGCAATCGAAGCGGGTATTGGAATGGTTCAGCAGCACTTTTCTCTTGTAAATAAAATGACCGTACTGGATAATATCATTTTAAATCTGAAGGGCAATTCCTTTTTCCTTGACAGAGCAGCTGCGAGAAAAAAACTAACAGATCTGGCTGAAAAATACGGATTACATGTGAATCCAGATGCTTTGATCAGCGATCTGTCCGTTGGAGAACAACAGCGTGTCGAGATTCTAAAAGCTTTGTACAGGGATGTAGAACTTCTGATTCTGGACGAACCTACAGGTGTTCTTACACCACAGGAGACTACTCATTTTTTTGAAGTTCTGCGTAATCTTAAAAAAGAGGGATATGGAATCATTATCATCACTCATCGAATGAGTGAAATTATGGCAATCAGCGATAAAGTCACCATTCTTCGTGATGGAAAACAGGTTGCTGATCTGACTACAAAAGATACGAATCCGGAAGAATTATCTGCCTATATGATCGGGCGTGAACTTTCGGAAGACTATCATATAGAAGGATCTCCCAAAAATGAGATAATTCTGGAACTGAAACATGTATCCAACTGCCACAGAAAACATAGCCGTCATAAGCTGGATGATATCAGTCTTACTATCCATAAAGGAGAGATCCTTGGTATTGCTGGCGTAGAAGGAAACGGTCAGAAAGAACTGGCTGAAGTAATTACAGGAATTCAGAAAACAGGTTCCGGAGAAATTCTTCTGGATGGCATTAATCTGGCAGGTGAGAGTATTCGCGGGCGATATGAAGCAGGTGTTTCTTATATTTCAGAAGACAGACTACAGGATAGTCTGATCACAGGAATGAGTATTACAGAGAATCTTATTTTACGTAAATATAAGAAATCTCCATTTGCTCGTCATTCTCTGGTAAATATGTCTGCTATCCGAAAAAACGCAGCTGAAAAAATGCAGCAGTACCATGTGCGTGCTTCTGGTAAATCAGGAATTGACACACCTGTAAAACTATTGTCTGGCGGAAACCAGCAGAAACTGATCATTGCAAGAGAATTGCATGATCATGCTAAAGTAATCATTGCAAGCCAGCCAACCAGAGGTCTTGATATTGGTGCGACTGAATTTGTCCGTCAGCAGCTGACTGAACAGAGAAATGCAGGAAAAGGCGTTATGCTGATTTCTGCAGACCTGGAGGAAATCATGGCATTAAGCGACAGAATTGCTGTGCTCTTTAGTGGAAAGATTGTTGGAATTTTAAGCAGAGAAGAGGCAACCGTACAGAAAATTGGTCTTTTCATGGGTGGAATTAAAGAAGAGGAGGCTAGATGATGGAGAAAGAAAAAAGAATAAGAGGACTTACTGATACACTTCTGATTCTCCTGATCACTATTGTGACTGGAACCATTCTTATCATGGCTTGTGGTGCTGATCCTGCCGAAGCCTATAGCCTTTTCTTCCGCGGGATTTTTGGAACACCGGCAGCTTTTGCGGAAATCTTTGTAAAAGCATGTCCATTGATTCTTACTGGTCTAGGCTGTGCTGTGGCTTACCGCACTGGATTCTTTAACATAGGTGCAGAAGGTCAGTTCTATGTAGGAGCTATGACGACTACTATCGTAGCACTGAACTGGAACGCTCTTCCTGGAATCCCAAGAATCATTGTAGCCCTGGTAATCGGTTTTCTGGCTGGTGGTGTCTGGGCACTGCTGGCTGCAATCTGCAAGGCCAAATTCAATATTTCGGAAATCATTGTTACGATTATGATGAATTACATTGCCATTAATTTTCTTGGCTACGCAGTTCGCTCTTTTCTAATGGATCCGGAAGGAAATGTTCCTCAGTCAGCTAAAATCGATAAGAGCGTACAGCTCGGAAATCTGATTCCGGCAACTCGTTTTCATGTAGGAATACTGATTGCCATTGTTTGTGTGATCGTAGTATGGTTTTTCCTTGAAAAAACAACCATGGGTTATGAGTTAAAAGCTGTCGGGCTGAACAAAAGAGGAAGCGCCTGCAATGGTATTTCAGTTATGAAAAACATTGTTCTCTCTGCGTTTTTAAGCGGTGGACTTGCTGCTGTAGCAGGTGGAATTGAAGTCCTCGCGATTCAGAAAAAACTCCTGGAAGGAATTTCATCAAACTGTGGATATACAGCAGTTCTAGTTGCACTTGTTGCATTTAACAATCCATTGGGGGTATTATTTGTAGCTATTTTTTATGCAGCAATGCAGGTAGGTGCAGGTTCCATGCAGAGACAGCTGGGCGTTCCTTCTGCAATTGTCAATATTTTGATTGGTTTGGTTGTAGTATTGATTCTTGGAAGAGAGCTGTTTCATTTCAAAAAAAAACAGTCTAAAGTGAAAAAAGGAGGAAATGCATAATGCTTCAACAGATTTTTACTTTAAGCTTTATGACCGCATTTCTGGCAGCTGCCGTTCGTCTGGCAATGCCCCTTATGTATGGTGGAATTGGAGAAACCATTGCTGAAAAATCTGGTATCCTGAATATTGGCATGGAAGGTGTAATGCTTAGCGGCGCCTTCTTTTCCTTTGCCGGAGCATGGTATTCTGGAAATCTGTTTGTGGGACTTCTTGCTGGTATGCTTGGAGGACTTGTTGTCAGTCTCCTTCATGGTCTTTTATCCATTACTTTGGTCCAGAATCAATCTGTTTCAGGCCTTGCGATCAACATGCTCATGCTAGGTATAACAAGTTTTTTATTTAAACTGATGTCAAACGGACAGGGATATCAGCAGATAGAGACCTTTCCCAATATTGCAATTCCAGGATTATCTAAAATCCCTTTAATTGGCGAAGCATTTTTTAACTGTGATTTTCTGACATATCTAATTTATATACTTTTAATCTTTACCTGGATCTTTTATAAAAAAACAAATCCTGGACTGGCATTCGCAGCAGTAGGAGAACATCCACAGGCTGCAGAATCTGCTGGAATTCCGGTAAAAAAATACCGTTGGATCGTTATGGTATTTAACGGTCTTCTTGGCGGAATTGGTGGTGCATACCTTGTGTTAGTTCAGCTTGGTGTATTTACAGAGAACATGATCTCAGGCCGTGGCTATATTGCACTTGCAACTGTAATCCTTGGACGCTATACACCTTTTGGAATGTTTGGAGCAGCTCTTTTATTCGGTGCAGCTAATGCATTACAGATTCGTCTTCAGACTATTGGTGTTTCCATTTCTCCATTCCTGCTGGCCATTTTACCATATGCCCTCACTCTGATTGCAATGCTTGGAGCAGCAGGAAAGAGCAGTGAACCGGAAGCCTTAAGCAAACCTTATATAAAAGGGGCTAGATAGGAGCTTAATATGGGAAATAAAGAATATCTGAACGTAAATGAACTGGCAACATTATTTGGATTAAAGGTACAGACACTGCATTATTATGATAAAATCGGAATCCTAAAACCGAGCTATCGTGATCCGAACAATGGCTATCGAAAATATCGTTTTGACCAGACATACAAGCTGGCATCTATCCGCTATATGCGAAAGCTTGGATATTCTATAGAAGCGGTCCGGGATTTTCAGGACACCAAAGATCCTGACGAAGCATTGCAGCGTCTTAAAGAACGTTCTGCAGCTATCCACGAACAATGGGAAGAAATGATGCGGATCGATCACGCAATTTTACGAAAAATCCAGTTTATTGAAGACTCCAAAGATGAAATTGATTATGAAGGCTTTCGCATAGTGGAATACCCGGAGCGAAAATATATTTCTATTGGAACGGAAACAGAGATTTTTGCAGGAGAATCCTTCTATTTTTATCCAACGCTTGTTTTTTATGAGGGAACTAAAAAAGAATTTGGAGCACTTCTGACAGATGAAATTCCAGAAGAAAATGTAGATATTCATACAATTCCGGCAGGTACCTATGTGGTAGGTTACCACAAGGGTGCTTATGAGCAGATTCAGAATAGTTTCAAGAGAATCAGAGAATGGGGCCAAAATCTGGATCTTGAAGATGGCATTCTTGCAGTAAATATCATTGATCAGTTTGTGGAACAGAATAATGAAAATTATGCCACTAGAATTGAAGTAAGAATTACAGATACACATTAAATGTTTTGATTTATATAGGAAGGCAGGAATAATAATGGCAGTAAAAATTTATCATGGTGATATTTTATTTACACCGGCTGCAGACCGGATGGAAATTCATGAGAACAGCTATATTATAGTAGAAGATGGTGTGGTTTCCCAGATTTGTGAAAAAATCCCGGAAACATATAATGGTGTGGAAATAGTTGATTATGGTGATAAGCTGATCATTCCGGCATTTTCCGATCTTCATGTACATGGTGCTCAGTATGTACAGCGTGGAATCGGTATGGATTGTCTGCTTTCTGACTGGCTGAATCATTATACATTTCCGCAGGAATCCCGTTTTCAGAGTATGGAGTATGCAAAAAACTGCTATGACGCTTTTGTAGATGAGATGATTCTCCATGGCACTTTTCATGCAAATGTGTTTGCAACCATTCATCGTGATGCAACCAATTATCTCTTTGATAAAATGGAAGAAAAGGGAATGTATGGTTATGTTGGAAAAGTAAACATGGACTGTAATTCTCCTGAATTTCTTATTGAGACTACAGAAGAATCTCTGAACGAGACCGAAAAATATCTGGCAGCACATGAGGGAAGCAAAAAAGTAAAAACCATCCTGGCACCTCGTTTTGCTCCAACCTGCAGTGAAAAACTGATCACTGGTCTTGGAAAGCTGGCTGAGAAATATCACTGTGGTGTACATACTCATCTGGTAGAATCCATCTGGGAAGCTCAGGAAGCCTTGAAACTGTTCCCAGGATACGGCTCTGATGCAGAAATATATGAACGCGCAGGGTTGATGGATCATGGCCCTTCAATTTTTGCCCATGTAATTTTCCCATCTGAAGAAGACAAACGTATCATGAAAAAACATGGCAGCATTTCTGTACACTGTCCAGATGCAACAGTAAACATTATTGCCGGTATTATGCCTTTGCAGCAGATGGCATCTGAGGATCTGAAGATTGCCATTGGTTCTGATCTTGCAGGGGGCCATGGCCTCGCCATTTATCGTCAGGTAGCAAGAGCCGTGCAGCTTTCTAAGTTAAAAGAGTTCTACGAACCAAATGAGAGCAAGACCATCACTATTACACAGGCCTTTTATCATGCCACAAAGGAATCTGGAAGTGTATTTGGCAAGGTTGGTTCTTTTGAAACAGGCTATGCATTTAATGCCCTTGTGATCGACAATATGGAAGATCCATGGACCAAGATTTCCGCACAGGAGAAGCTTGAAAGATTCTGCTATACTGGAGATGATCGAAATATCCGTGCACGATATATTGATGGAGAACTATTAAAATAATAAATAACTAGTAATTTTGATAACGACATTGTATGTTACAAACGTGATATACCATGTCGTTATTTTCATATCAATTTTCCTATTTTTTTCACAATCACTATCAGAAGTGTTAGTGAACATTTGAAATATATCTGTATAATAATAATTACAGATAGTATTCACAGAAAAATCTTACAACAAGTCAAAATGAGATCCTATCAATAGTTTTATTCCAAAAGAGAAAGGAGAATTGGATATGAGTAAAAAAATGAAAATCTTTACAGCGGGTACGTTAGGAATTATGATGGCAGGTCTTGTGTGTACAAATGTTTATGCATTAGACAACAAAGATGTAGTTGGTACATGGTACGCAAACAGTCTTTCCATGGACGGCATGAATGAATTTCATCCAAATGCAATCATGATGGAAATGTCTATGGAAATCAGTGAAGACGGCAAGGGTAAAGTAACCACAGTTTCTGAAGACGAGGAAGCAGATGTCGACGATTTTGAATGGAAGATTGACGGTGATAACCTTATCATAACCTCAGATGATGAAGTGATCGAAGGCAGCTATGAAGATGGAAAACTCTCAATAAGCATGGATGGAATGACTGTGACTCTTGGACATGAAAAAGAAGAATATGTGCCTTATGAACCTGGAAAAGCGCTTGAAGACACGAAGCTCGAAGATTTTGACGGTGAGTGGAGCAGTTCCATAATGTCTGCATTTGGAATGCAGGTTCCAACAGGAACACTCTTTGATATGCAGTTTAATCTTACAATCGATGGCGGTAAAGCAACACTTGTAACAATTGAAAGCGGTACTGAAACCACCACTGAACTTGAAGGCGATCTGGACACAAATGCCCTCGTATTAAAATCAACAGAAGAAAAAACTGAAGAAGACGCCGAAGACTATTCATTATTCGACACAGACACCATGAGATTATATCTTCTTGATGATGGCAAATTATGTTTCACATCTGCTGATAACATAGATGATCCAGAAGAAACAGAAGAAGCTGAAGACAGTGAAGATTCAATGGACTCTATTGATTGGACTGTAAAAGTATTCTTTGACAAATTAGAGAAAAAATAACATAAATTCTCATACTCTTTGAAGGAGGTTTAAATAATGGGATTATTTGATAAAAAGAACTGCGATATCTGCGGTGATAAGATCGGGCTCTTAGGGAACCGCAAACTGGATGATGGAAATCTGTGTAAAAAATGTGCCGGCAAGCTCTCTCCATGGTTTGAAGAAAGGCGCCACAGCACCGTAGAAGATATTAAAAGACAGCTGGAATACAGAGAAGAAAACCAAAATGCTGTGCGTAATTTCCGTGTTACCCGTGAATTTTCTGCAGACAGATATCACGTATTTATCGACGATAACAAAGGAATGTTTGCCGTTGCATTTAATATGAGCGAACAGGATAATCCGGATATCGTACCTCTGTCTGCAATAACCTCCTGTCGTATGGAAATAGAAGAGGAACGTGAAGAAGAGGAGTATACCGACCAGGATGGAAACTCCAGATCCTATGTACCACCGAGATACAACTATTCTTATGATTACAAGATAAAACTTGGTGTTAACACACCCTGGTTTGATGATATGGACTTTAAGCTTAATACCTTCTCTGTAAAAGATCACGAACGAGCTAAAATGATGAAATATGAACAGCTTGGAAACCAGATCATATCCGCACTTACCGGTGCACCGGCACCAGTTCCTGCTTACAATGGAAACCAGATGAACCAAGGGTATCCACAGCAGGGCAACATGATGAACCAGGGCTATCCGCAGCAGAATAATATGATGAACCAGGGATATCCGCAACAGGGCAACATGATGAACCAGGGCTATCCGCAACAGGGTAATATGATGAACCAGGGCTATCCGCAACAGGGCAATATGATGAACCAGGGATATCCACAGCAGGGTAATATGATGAACCAGGGATACCCGCAGCAGGGCGGCATGATGAACCAGGGCTACCCACAACAGGGCAATATGATGAATCAGGGTTACCCACAGCAGGGCAATATGATGAACCAGGGTTACCCACAGCAGGCATCAGATGATACATGGGTATGTTCCTGTGGTGCTACCAACAGAGGACGTTTCTGTGAATATTGTGGAACACCAAAACCATGACCAATATCAGGCAGGCTGCCGCAAATAGCAGCCTGCATAAAAAAGGAGAAATGCTATATGTCTGATATCATAGAATATAAGTGCCCGGCCTGTGGTGGTGCGATGGTGTTTGATTCTAAATCCCAACACATGAAATGTCCGTACTGTGACACGGAAATGACAGTCGAGGAATTTCAACGCACCCAAAAAAGCGAGGATGCACAGACAAACGAGAACACCTATGCAAATGAAAACTGGTCTTCTATGAGCACCGGACAGTGGAGAACAGATGAGATAAGTGGCATGCGCGTCTACAGCTGCCAGTCCTGTGGAAGTGAGATCGTAGCCGAGGAAACAACAGGAGCAACGACCTGTCCGTTCTGCAATAATAAAATAACTATGAAAGGTCAGTTTTCAGGTGATCTGAAACCGGATTATATCATTCCATTTAAACTGGATAAAAAAGCTGCCAAAGAAAACTATTATAAGCATCTGAAAGGTAAAAAATATCTTCCCAAGGTATTCAAGAAAGAAAACCATGTGGATGAGATCAAAGGCGTATATATCCCATTTTGGCTGTTTGATGTTGATGCAGATGCTCAGATTACATATGAAGCAGAAAAAGTCCACTCTCATACATCCGGCGATACGGAATACACAACACGTGAAATCTATAGTGTCTATCGTGAAGGAAGCATCAGCTTCGATCATGTTCCAGCAGATGGTTCCAGAAAAATGGATGATACCCTGATGGAAGCAATTGAACCATATAATTTCCAGGAAGCAGTACCGTTTCAGCAGGCTTATCTGGCAGGTTACCTGGCTGACCGTTATGATGTCAACGTAGATGAACGTGTAGACAGAGCCCGTGACAGAATTCGTGTATGTACTGAGAGAGCTTTTCGTAAAACCGTCAGAGGTTATAACGGTGGTACCTCAGTTAAAGACAGTAATGTACAGATTCATAATGCTAGTTACTGGTATGCCATGTATCCTGTATGGCTTTTGAACACCACCTGGCACGGCCAGAAATTCACATTTGCTATGAATGGTCAGACCGGAAAAATGGTTGGAGATCTTCCGATTGACAAATCAAAATTCTGGAAATCCGTAGGAATTCGCACCGCCCTGATCTGGGGAGTGCTGTACGGTCTGAAATGTTTATTTTTAATGTAGCAGGAAGGAACAGATAATATGAAGATAAAAAAGAAAATATGGGGCTGCCTGCTTTCTCTTCTCTGTATATTTATGCTGATACTTCCGGTAATGGCTTCTGAGAGCCCGGAAACAGATTCTGAGATTCCTGCAGTGACTTCCGAGGATGCTGCAGTACCTACTGAGATTCCCGCAATTCCGGCAGAACGTCAGAAACCGCTTCTAGTGGATGACGCCGGTCTTTTGACCGAAGAAGAGAGCAGTGCATTATTAAATAAACTTGAAGATATCAGCCAGAAATATGAAAATGAAGTCGGCATAGTTACTGTCAACTCTCTGGAAGGTAAAACTGCCGAAGCATATGCTGATGACTACTATGATTACAATGGCTACGGATATGGAGAAAACGATGACGGTCTGCTTCTTCTGATCAGCATGGGCGAAAGAGAATGGGCAATCTCTACTTATGGATATAGTCATACTGTGGCTTTTACAGATGCTGGTCTTGAATTCATCAGCGGTCAATTCCAGAGCAAGCTTTCCAGTGGAAATTATGCAGATGCGTTCAATTGTTTTGCCGACCAGTGTGATGATTTCCTGAGACAGGCAGCAACCGGAGAACCATATGACGTTGGCAATATGCCTTCAAAAGGGAAGGTTCATCCATTCTGGCTCGTTACCGATTTAGTTGTTGCTTTTCTGATTTCCTTTGGACTTGTTAAATCAAAATCAAAAAATCTTAAATCTGTAAAAAAGCAGGAATCAGCAGAAGCTTATGAACGTAAAGGTTCTATGTCGCTTCGAAGATCAACTGACAGTTTTGTCAACAGGATCGTCACTCAAAGAACTATCAGAAATGAAAAAGACAGCTCTTCCAGTTCCTCTGGCGGAAGCTCATCACATACAAGTTCTTCCGGCCGTTCCCACGGTGGAGCCAGCGGCAAATTCTGACATAACAAATAGAAAAACTTTGTCATTGCTCAATATTCAGGCATTATAGTATAATGTAGTTAACAGGTTACCGCTCAATCTCTGACCGGTAACCTGCATACTTTAGCTACTTTTTTTCTGGAAAGGGATCGTAATGCCATATCAAAAGAAAAAGGTTTTATCATATACAATTGTTATATTATGTGTTCTGACAGCATATATATGCAGACTGATTCACACAGACAACGATTTAATACAAGCTTTAGCTCATCAGAGCCGCTCAAGTATTTATCTGGGGATGTATTGTGCCTGGGTCATTTATCTGAATAAACATGTTGTATATAAAAGGATGTGCCAATGCCTGACGGCCATTGGATGTTTAATGGTATTCTGGTTTTTTCTGCGCACTGTAAAATACCATATTTTTCAGGATCCTCTTAGCACACACATTTGTTGGTATCTGTATTATTTTCCGATGATCCTGATTCCCACTTTAGGTTTGAACGCTTCCTTACTTTTGGAAGAAGAATATGACAAAATAAAAAAGAGAAGTATCTTTTTATTATTCTCAGCTATGCTGCTGATTATCTGTGTATTTACAAATGATCTGCATCAACAGGTCTTTCATTTTTATCTGAATCCCCCTTATTCGGACAAAAATTACAGCTATGGATTTCTCTTTTTTGTGATACAGGGCTGGATTATATTTTGTCTCATTGCTATGGACATAATTCTTGTTCGCAAAAGCAGAATTGCAGGTAAAAAACGTTTCTGGCTTCCGGTAATACCAGGTATTATACTTCTGGCATGGAACATTACAAATATTCTCCGGGTACCTATAATCAACACTATTGCGGGCGATCTGACAGCCATCTGCTGTCTTTGTATAGCCGCCATCTTCCAAAGCTGCATCCTTTGTGGTCTGATTCCTACCAACAGCCGTTACTTTGAATTATTCCAGTCAAATGGCAGTCTGGATGCAGAGATCACTGATGACACTTTTCATCGGTATTATTATTCCGGGGACTTCCCGAAACTTACCAAGGAATTACGTGAATGTGTGATTGACAATTCTTCGATACAGGAAAACGGAGTTTTGATCAAACATATTCCGGTTAAAGGCGGTCATTTATTCTGGACAGAAGATATTTCTGTACTTCTGGATCAATACCAGGATATTCAGGAACAGCAAGAAGAATTGACAGAGCGAAATCAACTTTTACAGATGACTTATCAAAAAGAAGCCGCCAGAAGAAAACTGGAAGAACAGAACCGTCTTTTAAATATGATTCAGGAGCAGACCTACAAACAGTATGAGCTTCTTTCTTCATATATGAAAAAGCTTGAACAGACTGAATCCAGAGAAGAATATGATTTGCTCCTGAGTAAGATCGTAGTTGTAGGAACCTATTTGAAAAGACGAAAGAATCTCGTACTTACCAGATACAGCTCAATGGGGGATTCTCTAACTATGGCAGATCTGAAACAGAGTCTCGCAGAATCATGCGAAAATTTGAAGTTATGCAGAATTCGTGCAGCTTATTTTGTACAGGATAAAGAAAAGCAGCTTCACGCAGATGATGTTCTGAAATGCTATGATTTTTTTGAATGGCTGATCGAGCAGCTTTTTGATGTTGTAAATTCAGTCTTTTTCCGTGTAACTCAGATTGACGAAAAACTACAAATCTCTGTCCACGTTATGTGTCCGACAGATATCCATGCTTTTCTGGGAGATCGACCTGAGTTATTGATACAGCAGGAGGAGGAACAGGAATGGTTTATCCGATGTCCGATCTCATAAAAGACACCATAAAATTACAGAATGTTCTTATGATCCTTATGGAAATATGTCTGATTCTTGAATTTATCTTACTGTTTTCAAGAATTATGCGTTCCGTCGAGAAATGGAAGATTGCTGTTTCTGCATCATGGCTGATCATTTCATTTCTTATTATGGTAGGACTTTTGAATGACCACAGCCACCGACTGGATAAACATCCGCATAAACCCATTTTTTATTCTTTTCCGGCATATGCATTGGTGATCGTGATCATTCTGCTGACTGTTTACCTTATTCTTGCGATTTACAGAGAACTTAAGGAATACAATAATACACTTTCTCCCTGGTCTGTTTATGAAGCAGTAAATAATGTTCCCTGTGGTGTCTGCTTTTCAGATTCTTTTGGACGTATTATCTTAAGCAACACTAAAATGCAGGAGTTGTGCAGAATGCTTACTGGAAATTATCTTCAGAATTTTGATTTTTTCCGTCATGCCATAAATTCCGAGCCAGTACAGGATAATGTAATTAAATTAAACTCTGATAACAATGTATTCTATTTTCAAGATGGTTCCGTCTGGATGTTTCAGGAATATCAACTTACAGAACCCTCACTGAGAGGCTATGTACAAACTGTCGCACTCGATGTTTCCGAAGTATATTACAACAATGAAGAGATTAAACGAAACAATGAAAAACTGGCAGAATTGAATCAAAAACTCGTAGAAATGTATGAAAGAATCGGTGATGAAATACGCGAACAGGAAACACTGTCCTTGAAAATGCAGGTACATGATAACTTTGGAAGAAGCCTTCTTTCTATCCGAAGAATATTAGAAAATAAAGAACCTTCTGAAAATATGAAAGAGCAGTTGGAAACTTTAAAACAGCAGGTTTATATCCTTACTAATACAACCGTTGCTGATAAAGAAAACCAATATGAGGATACCGAAAAACAAGCAGAAGAACTTGGTATTTCCATTCAGATCCATGGCAGCTATCCGGATACTCCAGCATACCGGCACCTTACAGATCGCGCTATTCGCGAATGCGTAACGAACTGCGCCCGACACGCACATGGAAATACTGTTTTTGTTATTATGAAAAGATTACGCAACGAATATCAGATTCAGATTACCAATGATGGTGAATTGCCGTCAAAGGATTCAAAAGAGGGTGGTGGGCTGTCCGCTCTGCGAAAAGCAGTTGAAGCAGAGGGTGGCTCAATGAATACCTTTTTCGAACCTGCTTTTTGTCTGCTGCTGAACCTGCCTATATGTGATGAACAATACTAATTCAATTTTGGAAGGAAATGATGCTATGACACGCATACTCATTGTAGAAGATCAGAAAATCATGCAGAAATATTTTGAATCTATTATTTTACAAGATCCGGACTTAAAACTTGTAGATACCATTTCAGATGCCCGTGAAGCTGTAAAGATCTGTAATTATTCTGTCATCGATCTGGTACTGATGGATGTGCAGACCTTCCATAACCATGACGGACTGACTGCAGGAAAAGCAATCAGAGAAGAACATCCCGGAACCAAAGTTCTAATCATAACTTCTCTTATCGATCCCAAAGTGTTGGAACGAGCTAAGACCGGATGCGCAGACAGTCTCTGGTACAAAGATCATGGAGAAGATGAAATACGTGATGTAATACACCGAACCCTTAATGGAGAACATGTTTTTCCGGATGTGACTCCAGACGTAGAACTGAACTGGATCACCAGCGGTGAGATCAGTCCGAGACAGTTAGAGATGCTCCGGCTTTATATCTGTGGTATGTCCTATTCAGAAATTGCAAAAGAAATGAACTGTACCACCTCCGGAGTCCGCTGGAACTTTCAGGAGATGATTGCAAAAGCCGGATACAACTGTAAAGAGGATCTGATTGCTGCTGCATTAGAAAGTAAATTAATAGTTACCACTCTAAAATAAACCAAAGAGAGGAGATGACATCATGAAGAAAAAATTAATTGCAGTATGCCTTAGTGCTTTGATGCTTACTTCTGTTACCTCCGTAAACTGTATGGCAGAAAACCCATACCCAGATGAAGAATCTTACAGTAAATCCAGTTTCGCTATTTTACAGGATATTCTTCGAGAAAATGACTGTCAGGCAGGAATCGCTTTTCTGGGTTATATTGGATACGATGCCTCAACCGAAGAAATTCTGGATTATACAAACCAGGAGAATTATGCTGCATCCTATCCATTCCTTAAAAATGGTACCGTCGTGGATGCAGGCGGATACGAAGTCTTTGCGATCATTCCGGCTTCGGACTGGTCGATCAGCGTATACTCCTCTGAAATGACCGAAGATGCCGCATACAAAGACTATCTGGATTTCCCGTTATATGAGGGTTCACCTGATGAAGTGATCATTCTCCGATGTAACCTGAGTGAGATTTATTCAAACACAATGGTCACATCCAAAGAAGGCAATATGAGCGTTTCCTACCGTCCTTCCATTTCTTTGAAAGACGGCCACCTGGCAGAAGAACAGCGCTGCTACGATTTTTCAATCTACTATGATTTCGACTATGGACATAATGGTTCTGACAACTGTATGGAAAGCAATCTTCCTGAAGATTATTATGAAGATTATTACAGTGATACGGTACAGAATGCATATGAACTCCTCTGTTCAACAGATGAAGTCAGTTACTATCTGGGGCTGGGATTCTTTGTATGGTATACCGGAAACAAAGATATGATCAATGACAAAGAATGCAGCGTATTCGTTCTCGGAAAAGAACTCGGCGATCATATCGAAGTCAAAAATCATTACGCAGTCAGCGATGATCAGGTATATTACCTTGATGTGATTGAAGATACCTGGAATATCCTTGGAGCAGGATAATATGAACCTGTCTAATTCTGCTGCCTCCTGTATTCGGAAGGTGTCACTCTTGACAGTCAGCCATTATACGATCACGATGGTGGACATGGAATGATTTTCATAAGCTTTTCAGATCAATATTATCTGGTTTTACATTATCCGAATAAATTTGGAAAAGAACATCCGTCATTCATGCCGCTGAAGTATGAAGATGGGAAGTTCATTCAGCAGAGCCAGACAGGGACGGAGAATATCATGAATAAAATAGGATTCTCCAGTATCCTTACTTGGCAGAAAGCGGGATTCATGCTATCATTAAAAACAACGATAGCATGAATCCTGTTTTTATTGAAAGAAGGATACAAATGACCGGATTAAAGAAACTTCCAATTGGAATCGAAGATTTTGAAAAAATCCGACAGGAAGATTTTTACTATGTAGATAAGACAAGATTGATCGAGCAGTTGCTCGCACAATGGGGAGAAGTAAATCTTTTTACACGTCCAAGACGTTTTGGAAAATCTCTGAATATGAGTATGTTTCAGCATTTCTTTGAAATTGGAGGTGAGAAAGCATTATTTGATGGATTAGAGATATCGAATAATCTTAAATTGTGTGAAGAATATCAGGGAAAATATCCTGTAGTTTCCATCAGTCTGAAGGGTATTAATGGTACAACTTATGAGGAAGCACGAGGCTTTCTGATTAAAACAATCAATGAAGAGGCACGCAGATTGTCATTTCTTTCCGAAAGTCCAAAACTTGATGAGACAGATCAGGAACTATTCAATCAACTGAAGAAAAACGAAATGTCAAATGATTCACTGGTATATAGTATCAGGGAACTCACAGAATTACTGGAGAAGCATTATGAGAAGAAAGTAATCGTGCTCATTGATGAATATGATGTTCCACTGGCAAAGGCAAATGAAAATGGTTACTATGATGAGATGGTACTACTTATCCGAAACTTGTTTGAGAATGGATTAAAGACGAATAAAAGTCTGAAATTTGCAATTCTAATGGGATGTCTCCGGGTTGCAAAAGAAAGTATTTTTACAGGGCTTAATAATTTCAAAATTTATTCAATTACAGATAAAAGCTTTGATGAGACATTTGGATTTACAGACAATGAAGTAAGAGAACTCCTTGAGTATTACGGGCAGGAAGAATATTACGAGACAGTAAAAGCATGGTACGATGGTTATCGGTTTGGTGATGTAGAAGTTTATTGTCCGTGGGATGTGATTAATTTCAGCAGTGATCATCGGACAGATCCCAGGCTTGCACCGAAAAATTACTGGGCGAATACAAGCGGAAACAGTGTGATCAGTCATTTTATCGAAAGTGTAAATGAGCCACATAAACTGACAAAAATGGAACTGGAACAATTAGTGAATGGAGGGATTGTCCAGAAAGAAATTAATCCAGAACTGACCTATAAGGAATTGTATTCTTCTATCGATAATCTGTGGAGTACGCTCTTCATGACCGGGTATCTGACACAGAGAGGAGAGCCGAATGGTGACAGATATAATCTGGTGATTCCGAACCGGGAGATACGAAATATCATTACAAATCATATCTTAAAGATGTTTAAAGAAAGTGTTAAAGAGGATGGAAAAACCGTTGGCGAATTTTGTGATGCATTATTAAAACAAAATCCAGAGAAAGTCGAAAGTATTTTCACAGATTATATGAAGAAAACCATCAGTATCAGAGATACTTTTGTGCAGAAACCAACGAAAGAGAACTTCTATCATGGATTGCTTCTTGGAATTCTCGGATTCAAAGAAAACTGGTCTGTAATGTCAAACAGGGAATCAGGAGATGGATTCAGTGATATTTTGATTCGTATCGAAGATGAGGATGTTGGAATTGTCATAGAGGTAAAATATGCATCTGACGGAAATATGGAAAAAGAATGTGAAAATGCACTTCAGCAGATCACAGATGTCAGATATACAGAATCCCTGGAACAGGAAGGAATCCATAAGATTATAAAGTATGGAATCGCATGTTATAAAAAGAAATGTAAGGTTATGATGAAAATTGAAGGATAAAAGTCCCGTGATTACCCCAAAAGTGTACACCAGGTGTGCACTTTTTCTTTTGGAAATTTCAACTGGTATTGTCCATGAAAGCAACTGGTATTGTCACTTGTCATATGAAAAAATCTAAATATATAAGGGGTAAAGAGGTCACATTAAACAGTCCGATTGATGCGATCGCAAACGGAATAGGGATGGTGCACCAGCATTTTAAGCTGGTGCCGTCTCTGACCGTATATGAAAATATATTGTTGGGTGCAGAAATTACACAGAATAGAAATGGAATGAAACCTCCATTTGTTGATCAGAAAGAAGAAATCAAGAGAGTTGAGAAGCTGATCCAGGAAAATCATTTTGAATTAAATGCAACGGATAAGATTGAAGATATTTCTGTCGGGGGGCGTCAGAGAGTAGAGATACTCAAAATGTTATACAGAAACGTAGATATACTGATCCTGGATGAGCCAACAGCTGTACTTACACCTCAGGAAGTTGATGAACTGATGGTGACTCTGAAAAATCTGAAGGAACAGGGAAAGACGATCATTGTCATCACACATAAACTGAGAGAGGTTATGGAACTGGCAGACAGTACCACAGTCATCAAGCATGGCAAGGTTGTCGGCAATGTATTGAAAAAAGATACCAGTGAACGTGAACTGATGGAAACATATCAGGTCAGCAGAATCACGGTCCGAAAAGCCATTGATGAACTGGTTACAGAAGGGTATCTGTACAAAATTCAGGGAAAAGGAACGTATGTAAAAACTGATGAAGGAAGCAATAATCTTTTTTCTATCACAAGCTGTACCGACGATGTTCTGCGGCTGGGAATGAAACCCAGCAGAGATGATTGCTACGATCAGTGCAAAGAACAATGAAGAAATCAAATCATTCCTGACCAGACAGAAAGATTCTTACCGTGATCCATATGCAGTCTATGGGGAAGACCGGAAGCGTCAGTGTGCTTTTGCCGGATCAACAAACACAAGGCAGTTCATTCCCTTTGACCGTACAGGGTCAAGACGTTTCCTGCCGATTGCCATAGACAGCAGTAAGGCAGAGAAACATATCCTTGATGATGAGGAAGAAGCAAGAGCATATTTTGACCAGTTGTGGGCAGAAGCGATGGTGCTCTACTGGACAACGGAGAATAAAAACAGTCTGTTAAAATTTTCAAAAGAGATGGAGAAAGAGATTGAGGAATATCGGAAACAGTTCACGCAGGAAGATACCATGGCAGGAACGATTCAGGGGTGGCTGGATGCCTACAAGGGAACCCATGTATGTTCGGTGCAGATCTGGAAAGAAGCATTTGACCATTTTGACCGGGAACCGAAGAAATTTGAGACCAATGAGATCTGCTCGATCATGGATACCCAGATTACAGGCTGGAAGAGAGCCGGAGTCCACAGATTTGAAAAAGAAGGTTATGGCAGACAGAGGAGCTGGATTCGGGAAGGGACAGAAGATGAGGGTGTCAACGAACCGGATAAAGACGGATTTACGAAGCTGACAAAGGCAGAGCAGTTAGAACTTCCATTTGATCTGCCCGACAGAGAGAAAGGCTGATTTTGGCACCGGAAAGCTGTCGATTTTCCCGGAAATTGATCGCTTGTTGACATCCTTGT
>NZ_CAKROJ010000012.1 GCF_934372025.1 uncultured Blautia sp. | reverse complement strand
CATTATGTTTTCTCCTTGTATTTTTAATTAGGTTATACTCCAAAGATAGCCATGAATGTTCCGGCTGCAACGGCTGTACCGATTACACCGGCTACGTTTGGTCCCATTGCATGCATCAGAAGGAAGTTTGTAGGATCTGCTTCTGCACCAACCTTCTGTGAAACTCGAGCTGCCATAGGAACGGCAGATACACCTGCAGAACCGATCAGAGGATTGATCTTTCCACCGGAAAGTTTACACATAAGTTTACCAAGCATACATCCGCCAAATGTACCGAAAGCGAATGCTACAAGACCAAGAACAACGATTTTCAGAGTATCAACATTCAGGAATGCTTCTGCACTTGTAGAAGCTCCTACAGATGTACCAAGCAGGATTACTACGATGTACATCAGAGCGTTGGATGCAGTTTCTGTCAGCTGTTTAACAACACCTGATTCACGGAACAGGTTACCGAGCATCAGCATACCTACCAGCGGAGCTGTTGTAGGAAGAAGCAGACAAACAACGATTGTGATAACGATCGGGAAAAGAATTTTTTCCAGTTTGCTTACCGGACGAAGCTGATCCATTTTGATCTTACGTTCTTTTTCTGTTGTACAAAGTTTCATGATTGGCGGCTGAATGATCGGAACCAGTGACATATAAGAATATGCCGCTACCGCGATCGGTCCCATTAAGCTGGTCTGTCCAAGTTTTCCTGCAAGGAAAATAGAAGTAGGACCATCAGCTCCTCCGATGATGGAGATAGCTGCTGCTGCTTTTCCGTTGAATCCAAGGAAGATTGCAAGGAAGTATGCAACATAAATACCGAGCTGTGCAGCTGCTCCGAGAAGGAAGCTCTTCGGATTGGCGATCAGCGGACCAAAGTCTGTCATAGCACCAACACCCATAAAGATCAGGGATGGAAGAATACTCCATTCATCAAGCAGATAAAAATAATGAAGAAGACCACCAACACCGTTGGACATATCTTCCGGATTTGCCATAATGTCCGGGTAGATATTTACCAGGAGCATACCAAAAGCAATCGGAACCAGAAGAAGAGGTTCAAAACCTTTTTTGATGGCAAGGAATAAGAATACACACGCCACCGCGATCATCAGATAGTTTCCCCAGGTCAGATTAAAAAATGCGGTCTGATGGATCAGGTTTGACAAGGTTTCTGTTACATAAGACATTTGATTACCTCCCGTCCTAGTTCATTGTAGCCAGAGTATCTCCGTTTTCTACGGATGCACCTTCGGATGTATCGATGCTGGCTACTGTACCATCCTGTGGAGCAACAACCGGGATTTCCATTTTCATGGATTCCAGGATAATGATATTGTCACCGGCTTTTACAGACTGTCCTGCAGAAGCTACGACTTTAAGAACTTTACCTGGTACAGAAGCTGTAACTTTGACTGCACCTGCGCCTGCTGCCGGAGCTGCTGCTTTTGGAGCTGCTGCCGGAGCTGCCTTAGGAGCTGCAACTGGTGCTGCTGCCGGAGCGGAAACGCTTCCTGTTTCTTCTACAGTTACTTCATATGCTGTTCCGTTTACAGTGATTGTATAACTTTTCATTTTAAATCCTCCTAATAGTCAATTACCTTTTTTTACGATTGATTTTGCGGATGGAACGAACAACAAATCCGTCTGTTGAAGTTCCTTCAGATGCTGCAATAGCTGCTGCGATTACAGCGATCAGTTCTGAATTGTCAGCTTCCTGTACAGGTGCTGCGGCAACTGGAGCCGGAGCCGGATTGGCGGCTGCTTCTTCTGCTGCTTTTTTCTTTGCTTTTTCCTGCTGAGCTCCGGAGCCAGGAATAAACTGGAACAGGGAGATCAGGAAGATCAGCATAACAAGAATTACAAATACGGTTCCAAGTCCCATTACGGTATTCAGTGCTGCATTTTTCATGGTTGTAGCAAAAGAATACTTAACATCTACACTCATGGAAGTAGGAGTGAGATTTTTGTCGAATACGTAGATGAATTCGGCATCTTCTTTTTCAAATTCTGCAGGTACGGTTGCTGTATACTGGTCATCTGAAAATTCAATCTCCGCAGAGCCTGTCTCTTTCAGGTCACCAAGTTCTTCTCGTACACTGTCCCATGCAGTCATGGCACTTTCAGTAAAAGCATCACCGGATTCCTGATATGCTGCGATCTCTTCATCTGTAAGAGGAATGATCGTATCGGTCAGTCCCTCAGCAGTTGTTTCAATCGTTGTTTTTGTCTGGTCATCGATTTCACTGTCTGCCATAACCAGTGATGCACCGGAAAATGTAATAGATGCGGCACATACAACTGCTGTGAAGACAGAGGAAGCTTTTTTTAACATCTGATTCATATGCTCACCTCACTTAGACTGTGCCATGTTTTTTGGATGGACGGTCTTCTCTCTTTGTGAAAAGCATTTCAAAAGCTCCGATTACGTATTTACGTGTATCAGCTGGAGCGATCACAGTATCAACATAGCCTCTTGCTGCTGCAGATTCAACGTTGGACTGGAGTGCTCTGTATGCAGCTGCTTTTTCGTTAAGGACAGCAGCATCTTCGCCCGGGTACATGATCTTGGCTGCAAGAGAAGCATCCATCATACCGATTTCAGCATTGTCCCATGCGTATACAAGGTCAGCACCAACGGATTTGCTGTTCATTGCCACATATGCTGTTCCGTATGCTTTGCCGATCACAACGTTTACCTTCGGTACAGTTGCATCTGCAAATGCATGGATCATTTCACCAACTGCTTTGGCGATCATTTTTTCGCTGCAGAGTGTTGCTTTGAATCCTGTTACGTTGGTAAGTGTCAGAACCGGGATATCAAATGCGTCACAGAATTTAACGAATCCGGCAGCTTTTCTTGCGCCTCTTGCGGAAATAGTTCCGTCAAATTCTTCGACCTTATTGCCTTCAGCATCATATACTTCTGTTCTGTTAGCTACAGCACCTACAGTAGCTCCGTTCAGACGAAGGAAACCTGTGACAACATCTTTGCCGAAATCTTTCTTGGTTTCAAAGAAAATGCCGTTGTCAGCGATTCTGGAAAGGGCGATGGATGTATCGCCTGTGCATGCTGCAATATCGTCGCATGTACGATTCAGGTCATCTGTACATTCTACGAAAGAATCATTGTCTTCGAAATTAGAAGGAAGAAGGCTGATCAGCTGACGGATCTGTCCAAGGATTTCTTCTTCGGAACCTGTTCCGTCTACAAGACCTGTTTCTTCGCTCTGGAATGCAGCTGCTGCAGTGTCACATTTTTCTGTATAGTTTCCATCCAGGGCATTCGGGCTGTTTACGAACATTTTGCCGTTCTTGGATTCGATAAATGTGAAGTCTGTAAGTGCTGGGATAATTGCCATACCACCGCCACATGTACCAAATACTGCTGTGATCTGCGGAATCATACCGGAAGCCAGTGTCTGTTTCAGGTAAATGGAACCAAATGCTTCAAGAGCATCTGTAGCCTCCTGCAGACGCATACCTGCACAGTCAACAAGACCGATAACAGGAGCTCCTGTTTTCATTGCAAGGTCATACAGAGCGGTAATCTTTCTGGCATGCATTTCACCAACAGTTCCGTTTAATACGGAAGCATCCTGGCTGTATACATATACAAGATTTCCGTCAATCACACCATATCCAGTGATAACACCGTCTGAAGGCGCTTTTGTTTCAGTTAAATTGAAATCAGTGGCTCTTGCTGTTACGCTTTTTCCGATTTCAACAAAACTGTTTGCGTCAAGCAAAGAAGTGATTCTTGTGCCTGCTAAGCTTTGTGTTGCATTACTCATTCTTTCTTGCCCTCCATTTTATAAGATTTTAAATATAACCAAAATTTTAGCCGATTATAATTGTAACCTCTTTTCAAGTTTTTTTCAATACATTTCCTGTTTTTTTGTTAAAAGTTTAACTCCTGTGTCGATTTTTCTACATTTGAATTTCTTATTACAAAAAAAACTTCTCCTGCGAAAGGAGAAGTCGGGTCGGTTAATGGAAAAAGCTTCTGAATATTAATTCTGCACAATGGATAAAGGTGTTTTTGCTGATGTCTTGTGTTGCAGTTATGGGCCAGGAAAAAAGTTTTTCATTATTCAGCAGACAGATCAGGCGTCCGATTTGCTCTCCTTTCCTGACAGGAGCTTTCAGAGTATTCTTTAACTGTAACTGATACCGGATACTGTCTTCTGCGCTGACAAGTATTTTCTGATTCTTTTCACTTTCCGAAACGGCTATACTGCTTCCGGTATATATGGAGCTGCCTGCTCCGAAATCATTTATGGCCGCATTGCGAACCGGAAGATACGGAAGCTCAGGATCTTTCCAGAAGGTCTTATACGTATAATTGTTATTTCCATAATCAAGGAGCTTTAAGGTGTCCTGCCATTTATAAGTCCGGTGTCCGGGCCATCCTGCACCGAGAAGCGAAACAATAAAAATTCGGTCATCCTTCTGGCAGGCACAGACATAACAGTAGCCTGCGTCACCGGTATACCCGGTTTTACCTGAAAGAACACCATCTGTCATATGGAGAAGTGCATTGGTATTATGGACAGTAAAACGTCTTTTGCCGGAAAGATCCGTAAAAGAATACTCTTCTGTCTGTGTTATTCTGCGGAAAGTATCACTTCGGACAGCATATCGCATGATCAGAGCGAGATCTTCTGCAGTTGTATGATGTGTACCTTCAGAATCCTCGGCATCAAGACCGTTGGGTGTGATAAAATGTGTGTTCTTGCAGCCGATTTCTTTTGCTTTTGTATTCATCATGGAAGAAAAAGCTTCGACGGAACCACCGATGCATTCTGCAATCGCAACTGCGGAATCATTATGGCTTTGCAGCATCAGAGAATAAAGAAGATCTTCCAGATAATACTGTTCACCTTCAGAGAGTCCGAGTCGGACCTCCGGCTGAGAAGTCGCATTAGCGGAAATCCTGACGTAGTCATCTCCGCTTCCGTTCTCGAGTGCGAGGATGCAGGTCATCACCTTGGTGGTGCTTGCATTGGGGCGAGGGACATCCCCTGATTTTTCATACAGAACCCGTCCGGAATCACCATCCATCAGTACTGCTGACAGTGCATGCAGGTCATCAGAAGAAATTGCAGACGCAGATACCGGAATGTCTGCTGTAAATAATATCGTACTCAGTAACACAATAGAAATACTTTGCCGGAAATTCATAGTCCACCTCCCGTATAAGATTATTCTATGCGGACAAAGGGACAATATTCACGGCAGTCTGTTCTGGACTGGTTAACCATTATAAGTCCGGAACCAGCGTTCTGAAAGAGGCAGCTCCTTTTTTGACAGCTGAAACAGCTCAGCAAGTTCGTCAGGTGCCTCTGTAAGTACCTGATCGTATAAATTATGAAGTGTATGAACCGGTACAGCACTTCCTGGAACCGGATCCTTTTCCATAAAATATTCCATCATTTCAGCAGAAAGTTTTTTGCCGGCAACTCTGGAAAGAAACATAAGAAATTTCTTTCTGCGTCCATGGTTGTCATAGACGAGGCAGTTCGTGATGAATTTCATTAATCTGAGAGATTTCAGGATCTCTCTGGTCGATATTCTGGGAATAGCCCGGTGAATGACTCTGGCATACGTATTGCGGGGAACTATTCCAT
Source organism: uncultured Blautia sp. (assembly GCF_934372025.1). Classification (GTDB taxonomy): domain Bacteria; phylum Bacillota; class Clostridia; order Lachnospirales; family Lachnospiraceae; genus Blautia_A. The sequence continues at coordinate 42,141 of NZ_CAKROJ010000012.1, read as the reverse complement.
CGGCCGGGTAAAAATGATAAGGATCCCTGCCGGTCTCAATCATCAGTGTCCGGTCAAATTCTTTTTCGAGAAGAGTATGTGAAATGACGTTTCGCTCAGCCATTTCATAAACATATGGATGACAGGCACTGTCCAGAAGATAATGGCAGCCAAAACCAAGCAGATAGGCAAGAAGCTTTTCGTCATGTTTCTGCCTTACCAGAGCCATGCCCCTTTCAAAGAATGGCGCGGCAATTTCTTTATGCATGGCAATGCCGATTCCTGAAACTTTTGGTTTGAGCATATCATAAAAAAGAATATCCGGTCCATGGAGACCGATCCGGAATAAATTTGTGTTTCTGCGAATCACTTCCTGAATCTCAGCAGGAAGTCGGCTGTATATTTTTTTGCCAAAGAGATCATGGGTATATGTGGTTGGCATGTGGATACCTCACTTTTTAAATGTCAAGCCGAAGCTGAATTTCTTCTTCTGCCTCGGCTTTGAAATCTTCAAGTCTGACCGGATCTACGGAAGGAAGCTCTTCCAGACCCTGTACACCAAAACAGCGCAGAAACTCTTCTGTTGTTCCAAGAAGGATTGGTCGGCCTGGTGCATCCAGACGGCCGAGTTCTCTGACAAGTTCATATTCCATGAGTTTATTGATCGCATGATCACATTTTACACCACGGATCTTTTCAATTTCAGCTTTGGTCACAGGCTGCTTGTAGGCGATGATGGAAAGTGTCTCAAGCATAACATCTGTAAGAGCCGGTTTTTTGGGATGCATAGCCAGACGGATCAGACATTCATAGTATTCTTTTTTGCTGCACAGCTGATAGGACTGTTCCAGTTCGATGATCTGAATGCCGCGATCTTCTTTCTGGTATTTATCCATCATATTCTGAATGATCTTACGGGTTGTTTCTGTATCCTGCTGAATTGCACCGGCAATCTGGGACAGTTCTACGGATTCTCCCATGGAAAATAAGATCGCTTCAATTGCTGCTTCCATTTTTTTGATCTTCATATAAATCATTCCTCAGTTTCTATACATTATTCGTCTGCAAACTCTGTCAGATGCGTCCAAGTGTCAGGATCCTGTGTGACACTTACCTGAATGTCGTCAAACAGTTCCTCCTGCTGCACCTGTATGTATCCCATTTTCATCAGTTCAAGGATAGAAAGAAATGTAACGATAATCTGAACTCTGGATGACTGACTGGTGAGAAGCTGGTGAAAACTGAAATTTCGATGATCAGCGGCATAGCTTTTCATGGCCAGCATCTTGTCAGAAAGACTGACTTCTTCTTTTTCGATGGTACCGAATTTGCTTCGGATCGGGTCAATCTTTGATTCCTGTCTTCGGAGAACAGACTGATAAATATTGTTAAGACGTTCCAGTGTCAGGCCGGCAAGAAGATCAGCCGGATTGATCGGTTCACGATATTTCAGTACTTCATCCGGAATAGTCGGTGTCTTGAAAAAAACACCGACAGCGTTATCCATACAGTCTTTCAGTTCATAGGACATGTACTTGTACATCTTGTATTCCAGAAGCTTCTGAACCAGTTCTTCACGTGGATCCTCTTCTTCTCCTTCTTCGTTTATTTCTTTTGGAAGGAGCATTTTACATTTGATATCAAGCAAAGTGGCAGCCATGACCATAAATTCACTCATTGTTCCCAGATCTTCCTGTTCCATGGAATGCAGATATTCCATATACTGATCTGTGATCTCCACGATCGGGATATCGTAAATGTCGATTTTGTTTTTTTCAATCAGATGAAGAAGAAGATCAAGAGGACCTTCAAAAACATTGATTTTAACAGGTATTGCCATTTTCAGTGTTCCTTTGTCGAAGATTTTGCGTGTCTGGGATACAGCTCTGCAATAATTAATTCTCTTGGGTTATGAATACGTACAGGAATGGTATGTTCGCCAAGACCTGCACTTACGATCATATGCTGTTTTCCTTTTTTGAATTCGCCGCAGCAATAGGGAGGAAAAAGCAGAAACTGGGGACAGGTAAGTCCGTGATTCTGGCTCAGACGTAAAACACCGCCATGATAATGTCCGGAGAGAATCAGGTCTGCTCCCCAGGAAAAATAGGTATTTCCATATTTGGGGTTATGAGCCAGCAGTACATGGACTCCAGGCTGAGAAGGTGTGCCGATCATCTGTTCCATGGAAGTGAGGCTCAGTGCCGGGGAATTGGGCTTGTGATAGTATTCAATTGGAAGTTCAAGTCCGTGGAATACAAAATCTGTTCCCTTTAACTGTACTGACATATGTTCGTTATGCAAAAAGCAGACCCCTGCGCTTGTGAGGAGCTTTTCATAATTTAAATAGAAATTCTTTGTTTCCGGATTAAGAAGCATTTTGTATTCATGATTTCCCAGAGCATAAAAAACAGGTATCTGGTCGCAGAGACGCAGCAGCAGACTGACTGCAGTCTCCAGTGTGGAAACATCTCTGCTGACAACAAGATCACCGCACACCAGAATTGCATCGGGATGATTATCGGTGATGGCTTTATATAATTCCTGATGGTTGTTTCCAAAGACCAGACCATGCAGATCTGTCAGAAGCGCAAACGTGACTTTGCGTCTGCCATGCAGCTTGGAACTTGGAATTTTGTAAGTACTTATTTTAAAGCTTTTCATTCTACTCCTTTGCAGTTACAGGTTACTTGCCAAAGCCACAGTTTGGAAAAGTACAGGTATCGCAGTTGAGGCAAAGTCCTCCTTCTCCATATGAGGCAATTTCCTCTGCATGAATCGGATCATCTGCAATAATCCTGGGCAGAATAAGGTCAAAGATTGTTCTGCGGGCATACATGACACAGCCCGGCAAACCGAGAATCGGAACAGTTTTTTCACCTTTTTTATAATAAGAAAGCAGAAGCATGGCTCCCGGAAGAACAGGTGCTCCATATGTGACAATGTCTGTGCCGGTATCCTTGATCGCACCAGGGGTACGGTCATCCGGATCAACACTCATTCCGCCGCTGCAGATAACCATATCCGCACCATCTTCAATGAAACGGAGAATATCGGAAGTAATCTGATGCCGGTCATCTCCTGGCATGGTCTGCCCCATTACCTCACAGGAAAATTCAGAAAGCTTTTCTTTCAGGACAGGGGTAAACGTATCCTGGATAAGTCCTTTCTGTACTTCGCTTCCGGTTGTGACGATTCCGACTTTTTTTGTATGGTATGGAAGAATGGAGAAAATCGGCTGAGATCCGGCTGCCTGTTCTGCACGATCCATTTTTTCTTTTTCAATAACGAGTGGGATGATTCGTGTACCTGCGATCTTATCTCCTTTTTTTATCGGAAAATCACCATGTCTGGAGGCAATCATCATTTCTCCGAGACTGTTGACTGCCAGGAGTGCATCACGTCGGATTTTAAGAACTCCGTCGCAGTCTGCAATCAGCTCGATCTTACCTTCTTTGATATCGCTGCCATGCATATGTTCATCTGCGGAAAGTCTGTAAAGAACTTCTGCTGCTTCGTTTTCGTGAAGAATGCCCTCGCGTTTTTCCCAGACATAGAGATGCTCCTTACCGACAGAAAGGAGTGCCGGAATATCTTCTTCCCGGACGATGTGGCCTTTTTTGAAAAGAACACCTTTTTTCTGGTCTTTTATGATCTGTGTGATATCATGACAGAGTATGTGGCCTACCGCGTCTTCCGTACGTATTTCTCTCATAGCAAATTGCTCCCCTTTCCATAAGTTTTTTTATAAAAATCCATTTGGATATTATTATACCCCGAACAGGCAGATATTGTCAAAATAATTGTTGCCCGGAAATCAGAGACAAAAAGCATGAATTGCCTTTCTGAGACAGTCTGCGTATTTCAGAGATCTTACAGATTCTTTGTAAAGAACAGAAATACGCCCAAGTTCTTTGCCATCACAGGAATATATAACTTCCCCGGCCTTCTCTTCTTTTTTTACAGGGGCTTCTGCGTGTTCGGGAAGCTGAAGTTTTCTGCTTACGTCGGTGACTTTGTTTCCGTCTGTACTCAGGTAATGAAATTCTTTTTCATACTGAATTGGTACAGATGTTTTTATTCCATGTTTTACAGGAAGAGGAGAAAGTGATTCAGGGTGGCTGTCTGTATAAATGCTGCATCTGGAAAATCCATAATCAAGTAATGCAGCAGCATCCTTTAGTCTTGCTTTATAATCGGGAGCAGCCATTACAACGGATATCAGCTCCAGTTCGTTTTTTTCTGCTACTGCAGAAAGACAAAATCCGGCTTTGCTGGTACTTCCTGTTTTCAGACCTCGGCATCCGGGATAAGTACGGATCAGCCGGTTTGTGTTGGTAAGTCCGAATTCTTTTGTTCCCTGTTTTGTCTCGTGAAGGATATTTTCCATCCATATGGAGGAATAGTCCAGTATTTCCGGATATTTTGTGATCAGTTCGCGGCTCATGAGAGCAATATCAGCTGCAGTCGTATAATGGTCATCGGAATCTGTCAAGCCACAGCAGTCTGTAAAATGTGTGTTGTTCATTCCGAGACCGGATGCACGAAGATTCATCTGATTTACAAATTCTTCTTCTGTGCCGGAAATAAATTCTGCCATGGCTACGCTGGCATCATTCCCGGATGCAATAACGATACATTTGATCAGTGTTTCTACAGTCTGTATTTCACCTTCTTCGAGAAAGACCTGCGATCCGCCCATAGATTTTGCATGGGCACTTGTTGTAACAGGATCATTCAGAGAAATGTTCTTATCGTGAAGCTGATCAAAAATAAGGATCAGTGTCATGACCTTTGTGACACTCGCAGGGCTTCGGCGGGTATTTTCGTCTTTTGCAAAGATGATCTGCCCTGTTTCTGCTTCCATTAATACGGCACTTGCTGACTGAAGGTCAGGACCGGCGGTGGGATTTCCGGCATAAACCGAAAAAACAGATATATGTAAGGTGCAGATGAAAAAACAGATGAGAAAACACAGGAAGGTCAGAAGGCTTCTTTTTATTCTCATGGGATCCTCGGAGGATGGTTTGTTATTATTGTAGAGGAAAACAGACGATAATATGACTTGTAATGAAAAAACAGTATTTTTCGGTCTGAAAAACAGACGGAAAAATACTGTTACAGGTATAAGAATCAGAGCAACGGGGCAAAAAGGCGCAGGATACTCTGAAATCCCCGGACGATCATATTGCGGTTTTTGCAGAATTCGATACTGACCGGGTCGCAGTAATTAAGAGTTTCCTGGAAATCAGCAAGAATGTCCTGAATGACCTTGTTTTTATAGAACCAAACTCCGTTTTCAAAATGCAGATAGAGGCTTCGATAGTCAAGATTGATCGTGCCGACAACGGCAATTTCGTCATCACATACAAAAGATTTTGCATGAAGGAATCCGGGCTGATATTCATAAATGCGTACACCAGCTTCCAGAAGCTGTTCATAATAGGATTGTGTCAGCAAAAAAACCATTTTTTTGTCAGGAATCCCCGGGGTCATGATTCGAACATCTACTCCGCTTTTGGCTGCAAGACAGAGAGCTGTCATCATTTCATTGTCAATGATCAGATATGGTGTACAGATATATACATATTTACGGGCGCGGTTAATGATGTTCAGATAAACATTTTCACCGACAATCTCGCCATCAAGAGGTGTGTCGCTGTAAGGCTGTACATATCCATCGGAGTCAAAGGTATCCGGATGAAAATGATGTGGAAGATGCAGTTCATGATCGATCGGATCAGAAGAATTGGCAATTACATTCCACATATGAAGAAACATAACAGTCATATTCCATACAGCTTCACCTTTCAGCATAACTGCAGTATCTTTCCAGTGGCCGAAACGCTGTTTCTGATTGATATATTCATCTGAAAGATTAATGCCCCCGGTAAAACCTGTTTTACCGTCGATCACACAGATTTTGCGATGATCACGGTTGTTCTGTACGATATTCAGAAGTGGTCGAAAAGGATTAAATACCTGGCACTGGATCCCTTTTCCTCTCAGATAACGCTCATAATGGTACGGGAGTGTTGTAAGGCAGCCAAATCCATCATAAATCAGGCGGACATCCACTCCTTCTGATGCTTTGCGTTCCAGAATATCCAGGATTGTTCTCCACATAACACCGTCATTGATGATAAAATATTCAATATAAATATAATGCTCTGCCTGCTCCAGCTCACGAACAAGAACCGGGAACATGTCGTCACCTACCTGAAAGTATTCGGCAGTCGTATTTTTATGAACAGGAAAGCTGGAATACTGATGAATGTAAGTGGACTGTACGGCAGCAGATGGTGATTCTTCTTTAAGGCACTCTGCAACTTCAGGATTCTGTTTCATATAGGGGAGACTTTCTTCCTGAACCTGTGAATACCGGCTCTGCATTGCCTGTGCGATCCTGGATTTTCCAAAAAGGATATAGAGCAGAACACCAAATACAGGGACGGTCATAATGAGAATGGTCCAGCCGAGCTTATAAGACGGATTGATCTTTTTATTTACGATCCACAGAATGATCAGAACACTGAAAATCCCAATTGCATTGGAAAAATATTTTGAATATGCTGCAAGGCGCCATGCAGTGATCAGAAGCCATGCCAGCTGAAGAAGCAAAGCAACCGCAACATAGAAAATTCTGTTAAACAATAGCTGTAATATTTTTTTGAAGGTATGAATGATACGATGCATATTTTTCCCTTTGCTGTCTGTGTGAAAAAGTTACAATTTTAAAAATCCCTGACGGAATTATCGCCAGGGATTTTTGCGCACAATTAATTATATTTACGTTTTCTTGCGGCTTCAGATTTTTTCTTACGACGAACGCTTGGTTTCTCGTAATGCTCTCTTTTGCGGATTTCCTGCTGGATACCTGCTTTTGCACAGCTTCTCTTGAATCTGCGAAGAGCGCTATCTAAAGTCTCGTTTTCTTTTACGATAACGTTTGACATAGACTCACACCTAACCTCCCTCCAGTTGTAGATTGTGCTAAAATACAACTGTCTGGGTATTTTTCTTGCACGAGTGTTATTATATAACATAGCTGTTACATTCGTCAACAACTTTTGGTTAAATTTAGAAAAAATATTTTGAAGCCCTCTGGAAAGTAAAATTTATCAGTGAATCTGCTGCTCAAGAATTCCGGCAACTGCGTCGATTGCTTCCTGAGCTTTCTCCGGATTCTTACCGCCGGCCTGAGCCATGTTCGGACGTCCGCCACCGCCGCCGCCAACAATAGCTGCGACATTTTTGATCAGGTTTCCTGCATGAGCACCTGCTTTCTGCGCTTCATCTGTAGCCATGGCAAGAAGATTTACTTTTCCGCCATTTACAGCTGCGAGAACAACAACACCTTCTCCGATTTTTTCTTTGAGCTGGTCGCCGAGGTCGCGGAGACCATTCATATCAACGCCTTCAACTTTTGCAGCAAGAAGTTTCACGCCTTTAACGTCTGTGATCTGGTTCATGACATCACCGAGGGAGCCCTGTGCCAGTTTGCTCTTGAGGGATTCGTTTTCACTCTGGAGAGCTTTTACTTCTGCCTGAAGATGTGCGATCTTCTCGGATACTTCTGCCGGCTGAGCTTTCAGAGCTTTTGCAGCTTCATGAAGCATGGATTCCTGTTTCTTATAATATTCAATAACACCGTTTCCTGTCAGTGCTTCGATACGACGTACACCTGCAGCAACGCCGGCTTCAGATACGATCTTGAAAAGCATGATGGAACTTGTGTTTTTAACATGTGTACCACCGCAGAGTTCTCTGGAGAAATCACCCATGGATACAACACGTACCTTCTGATCGTATTTCTCACCGAACAGAGCCATTGCACCGGATTTCTTAGCTTCTTCGATGTCCATAACATCTGTTACGACAGGAAGTGCTGCCTGAATCTCCTGATTTACAAGAGCTTCTGTTCTGGCAAGCTCTTCCGGAGTCATTGCCTGGAAATGTGCAAAGTCAAAACGAAGTCTGTCCGGAGTTACCAGAGAACCTTTCTGTTCTACATGAGATCCGAGAACTGTTTTGAGTGCTTTCTGAAGAAGATGTGTTGCACTGTGGTTCTTTTCGGTATCACGACGAGCCTGCTCATCAACTTTAAGAGTTACAGTTTCTCCTGCGGAGAGCATTCCGGATGCCATATGTCCGACATGACCGAATTTTCCACCACGGAGTTTAATTGTGTCTTCTACTACAAATCTTCCGTTTGTAGTTTCAATCACACCACAGTCACCTTCCTGTCCACCCATTGTAGCGTAGAAAGGAGTTTCTTTTACAAATACAGTACCTTTCTGACCTTCCATCAGAGAAGATACGATTTCTGTTTCTGTAGTGAGAACTGTAACTTCTGAGTCATATGTGAGATGATCATATCCTACAAAGTCAGTTGTTACATTGACATCGATCTCATCGTATACTGTGGCATCTGCACCCATGTAGTTTGTAACTTCACGTGCTGTACGTGCTTTGACTCTCTGCTCTTCCATTGCTTTCTGGAAACCGTCCTCATCAATTCCGTATCCTTTTTCTTCAAGGATCTCTTTGGTGAGGTCAAGCGGGAATCCGTAAGTATCATACAGTTTAAATGCATTTTCTCCGGAAAGAGTATTTTCTCCGGCTGCTTTCATTTCTTCTTCCATATCAGAAAGGATACGTAATCCCTGGTCAATGGTTTTGTTGAACTGGTTCTCTTCGTTTGTAAGAACCTTGAAGATGAATTCTTTCTTTTCTTCGAGTTCCGGATAACCTGCTTTGGAACCGTTGATCACTTCTTCACTGAGTTTTGCAAGGAAGGTTCCCTTGATTCCCAGAAGACGTCCGTGACGTGCTGCACGACGGATCAGACGACGAAGAACATATCCACGGCCTTCGTTTGTTGGCATGATACCGTCGGAAATCATAAATGTAGCGGAACGGATATGATCTGTGATCAGACGGATAGATACATCATCCTGATAATTCTTTTCGTATTCTTTGCCTGCAATTTCGCATACAAGGTTACGAAGAGCGCAGATAGTATCTACATCAAAAATAGAATCAACATCCTGTACAACAACAGCCAGACGTTCAAGTCCCATACCTGTATCGATATTCTTCTGTTTCAGAGTTGTGTAGTTTCCGTTACCGTCGTTTTCGAACTGGGTAAATACGTTGTTCCATACTTCCATATAACGGTCGCAGTCACAGCCTACGGTACAGCCAGGTTTGCCACAGCCGTATTTTTCGCCACGGTCATAGTAGATTTCAGAACAAGGACCGCAAGGACCTGCGCCATGTTCCCAGAAGTTGTCTTCTTTGCCAAAGCGGAAGATTCTTTCTGCCGGGATTCCGATTTCTTTATTCCAGATATCAAATGCTTCATCATCATCCTGATAAACAGACGGATAAAGTCTGTCTGCATCCAGACCTACCACTTCTGTCAGGAATTCCCATGACCAGTGAATAGCTTCTGTCTTGAAATAATCTCCGAAAGAGAAGTTTCCAAGCATTTCAAAGAAGGTACCATGACGTGCTGTTTTGCCGACGTTTTCGATATCACCGGTACGAATACATTTCTGGCATGTGGAGACTCTTGTTCTCGGTGGTTTTTCAGCGCCTGTGAAATATGGTTTCAGTGGAGCCATACCTGCATTGATCAGCAGAAGGCTCTTATCTCCCTGTGGTACCAGAGAGAAGCTTTTCATTACCAGATGTCCTTTGCTTTCCATAAAGTCAAGGAACATCTGACGAAGTTCGTTTACTCCGTATTTCTTCATGATCATATCCTCCTAAAGGTAGTATCTGTTTTTATTTGACGTATACTTTGTTAAATTTCTTTTTGCCACGTTTCAGAACAATTCCATCACCTGCAAGGCTGTCCTTGGAAACAGTATGTTTGATATCGGTGATCTTTTCGCCATCAATGGAAACACCACCCTGCTCGATCGCACGACGTCCTTCAGAACGAGTCGGAACAAGTCCTGCCTTGATCAGCATTGTGATAAGATCAATGGTGTCGTCCTCGGCAAAGTCCTCAGCAGTGAGTTCTGTGCTTGGCATATGTGCAGTATCAGCACCGCCGGAGAAAAGAGCTCTTGCACCTTCCTGAGCTTTTTTGGCTTCTTCTTCGCCGTGAACAAGATTGGTAAGTTCGTATGCCAGAATTTCCTTGGCTTTGTTTAACTGGCTGCCTTCCCATGTGGCCATCTCATCAATCTGTTCGAGAGGAAGGAATGTAAGGAGACGCATACATTTGATAACATCTGCATCGTCTACATTTCTCCAGTACTGATAGAAGTCAAATGGAGAAGTTTTGTTTGGATCCAGCCATACAGCACCAGACTGTGTTTTACCCATCTTCTTGCCTTCTGAGTTGAGAAGAAGTGTGATGGTCATGGCATATGCATCTTTGCCGAGTTTACGACGGATCAGCTCTGTACCGCCGAGCATATTGCTCCACTGGTCATCTCCACCGAACTGCATGTTGCATCCGTATTTCTGATATAACATATAGAAATCATAACTCTGCATGATCATATAGTTGAATTCAAGGAAACTGAGTCCTCTTTCCATACGCTGTTTGTAGCATTCTGCTGTCAGCATACGGTTTACAGAAAAATGAGCACCAACATCACGGAGCAGATCAACATAATTAAGATCCAGAAGCCAGTCAGCGTTGTTGACCATAAGTGCTTTGCCATCAGAAAAATCAATGAATCTGGACATCTGTTTTTTAAAGCAGTCAATATTGTGCTGAATGGTTTCTTTTGTCATCATCTGTCGCATATCGGTTCTTCCGGACGGGTCACCGATCATACCGGTACCGCCGCCAAGAAGTGCGATCGGACGGTTACCTGCCATCTGAAGACGTTTCATCAGGCAAAGTGCCATGAAATGTCCTACGTGAAGGCTGTCTGCGGTAGGGTCAAAGCCGATGTAGAAAGTTGCTTTACCGTTGTTGACCATGTCTTTGATCTCATCTTCGTCTGTTACCTGGGCAATCAGTCCTCGTGCCTGAAGTTCTTCCCATACTGTCATAATAAATTCCTCCTGTTATGAGATGCAGAATGTTTTAGGATATTATTTATTCTGCATACTGCTATGGTATAAAAAAGCCCGGTTCCTGTCCGTTTAGGACGAGAACCGGGTCCCGTGATACCACCTAAATTCGCAGGAAAAAATCCCGCCTCATTGAACACGATAACGAGTGTCACTCCGTCGCAGCCTACTGAAATGTTCGGTGCGAAGCTCCGGGATGTATTCACAAAAGTTCTGCATGCGCCTCTCACCTTCCGGCTGCTCTCTGTCTGCGTTCCTGATGCTACTTCTTCCCTTCAAAGCCGTTATAATATACTTCTAAAAGTATACAAATTGAGAAAAAATTTGTCAAGAGTGTTTTTCTGGCCTTTTAACAACTTAAAGTGTAAAAGGTAGCTGTTCACAGATAATATCCCGCGAGGTGTTACTGAGCAGCAACATCTGCTTCTGAAAGCATGGCACCCTGGCGAACTTTCTGCATCAGGCTTTTGGCTTTATCTACAGTTGTCTGATCAGGAACCATGACATAAGCTTTCTGACTCATTGAATATGGCTGCTGTGTATCGCCTGTTCCATCGGTGCTGTAGGAAAGAACCTGCCAGCTTCCACCTTTATCAAGCTGTTCTTTTACAAGCGAAGAAATCACATCATAAGGAATGCTTGTTTCAAAACATCCGGAAAGGCTGTCCAACAGAGAAAGATACGTCCTGAGAATATCAGGTGAAGTCGCTTTGTCGATAATTCCCTGAATTACTTTCATCTGATCTTTTCCTCTCTGGCGATCGCCAGATTCAAACGCATATCGTTCGCGGCAGAAGGCAAGAGCCTGTTCACCGTTAAGCTGATTGATTCCCTTGACATAATGGTACTGTCCGGTATTGAAGTCATAATCGGAATTGACAGTAATTCCGCCGAGTGCGTCAATGATCTGAATAAAACCAGCGAAATTCAAACGGAAATAATAGTCGATATCGATATCATACAGCATATCTAAAGTATCCATACATACATCAATACCGTAAATACCTGCGTGCGTGAGTTTATCCGGTTTGCCATCCGAAATAGACAGTGGTACGTAATAATCTCGAGGTGTGGAGATCATCAGAACCTGTCTGGTACGTGTATTTACAGTCAGAATAATGTTCACATCACTTCTGCTGGAAGAGGTAATATCCCCCCTTGTGTCAATACCACTTACATAGATCGTATAGATCTGATCTGTGACCGCAGCATCTTTATCGGCAGCGGAGGAGCTGCCGGTCTGTTCTGAAAGCGAATTCTCAACAACACGTTCAATCTGCTCAGTAGTAATCAGGCGGATCTGTGATGAAAAATCTGCATAATTATCAAGTTCTTCAAACACATCTACATAAGCTCTGTTCAGAATAATTGCCTGACATTCATCTTTCAAAAGTCCGTCAGCCAGTTCTGTCAGACTTCCATATTCGTGGGTGGAGACTTCGTGGTTGATTTCAGATGAGATTTTTTGCATGGCAGCATCTGTATTCTGTCGGTCAAGTTCTGAGAGAATTCCAAAAGAATAGTCTGCCGTGTCCATCAGATTTTGGGCAGCATCGCTTTGCTTCACATATACATTGATCTCGGTGATTTCTTTGTTTGCACCGGTGATATCATCAAGAGCGCGGTAAGTTTTGATTATGTAAAAGCCTGCTATCCCAAGAACGGCAAGAATAATAACCAGTAAAAAGGTTCCGATCCAGAAAGAAAGCTGTTTACGAAATTTTCTGACCAGAAGATGCTCGATCAGAAGTAAGACCAACAGTACCGCAAATATGATGCCGATGTATTTTGCAGAAATCAGATTGGTATAAAGAAGCAATAATGTAAAAGTTATGTCTGCAAGAAAAAGCAGAACGGTTAAAATAATGCCAGGTAAATGATCCTGTGTTCTGGTGATTTTCATCTCTTCACATCCTGTTTTAAAGTATTGTGTTTTTACCATAATACCCGAATATGAGCATGTCAACATCATTTTATATAATTTTGTTTTTCACAGATTTGAAAATAAGTGGATATTTTATCCCGAAAAATGTCAGCTGAATCAAAAAAGTTAATCCATTTCCTTCTGGTACTTTTTTGCATCTATGAGTATTTCCTGAGGGTTTTCAATAAAAATCCGGTCGGCATAGGTACTGCCCTGTTTTTTGGAAATATACGCATAGGCCTCGCCGATTCTTGAAATACGTTCCTGTATCCCGTGACAGTCTGAGGCAACAAAGCTAAGCAGATTTTGCTTCATAAGCTTACGGCAGTATCTTTTGACTGCGAATCCTTCTTTGCCGATAACACTGTCTGCATTGATCTGCATATATGCGCCGAGATTCGTAAGTTCCTCGACAAAATCCAGGTCTTTTCGCAGACATTCACAGCGTTCAATGTGCGCAATAATTGGTTTAAAACCATGTGTGAGCAGTGAATACAGGCGGTCGTAAATATAATCGGCAGATGAAATACCTGAAAATTCGGTCAGAACATAATGAGAACCTGCCATGGTATGTACTTCGTTATTAAGAAGCATTTCAACCATCTGCATGTTGGAATGAAATTCACATCCAAGATAAATGTGAAGATCCGGTGCTATTTTACGTGCAAGTTGTTTTAAAGCTAAAAATTGCTGTTCCACTGTTTCAACGGGAGTTTCAAACATCTGGAATCGAAAATGTGGGGTTACGATAATATTTCGTACTCCTTGCTGATATTCCATCTGGAGCATGTGATAAGATTCTTCTATATCAGAGGATCCGTCATCTACAGAAGGAACAATGTGACAATGGATGTCATATAATCCTTTGCCGGACATAATGTATCCTCTCCTTTTTTGATAATTTATAATTAAAATAGTAATAACATCCGAATTATATCTTATTTTAAAGTGCTTTTCAACTGCATTGCAGCAAAATGACATAACAATAATTATGTGAAAAGTTTTTTTGAAGTCATTTTTTTATATCCTGTAACGGATAAGATGTTGCTTGCATAATATGAAGTGTGAACAAAATCTGGAGGATTTATTATGAGTGATTTAGCTGCTACAAACTGTGGATGCGGTGATGAAAGATGCGGCTGCAGCAATAATTGCGGATGTGGCTGCAGTAATAACTGTGGATGTGGTAATGGAAACAGCCTGTTTGGAGATTCTTCCTGCAGCTGTATTCTCTGGATCATCTGCCTTATGTGCCTTTGTGGAAATAATGGCTGCGGTAATAACTGCTGTAGTAATGGAAATGATTCCTGCTGGATCATTATTGTACTGCTTCTTCTTTGCGGTGGATGCGGAAATAATGGTTGTGGCTGCTGAACTGAGTCATGGGGCAGAGGTTAATTCCTCTGCCTTTTCTTATGCTTTGTTTCTTTCTGTTCGTCTTTGGAAATATCAGAAACTGTTGGCCTTTTCTGACGCTTTTTTATGCATTCCAGATCAATTTCATAAAAAGCATTGCCATCCAGTACAAGTCTTTCTTTTTTATTATCCATGCAATTCATCCTTCTGATTTTTCTTACTGTTTATCTTATGTCAGTCCATGCTTCTGTGTCATAATCTAAAAGCAAAAAGCATATCTTTGTATAAAAAGGAGCCTTATTTTATGGAAGAAGAAATGATTTCCCAGACAAGATTTGATCAGCTTGTCTCTGATGATCAGTCGCAGATGCTAAAGGCTTTTATTCCATATCTGTCACCAAAAAGTCAGCAGCTTCTCTCGGTGTTTACAAAAGTCAGAGAATTATCAAATACGCTGGCTTTGTTTAAGGGAAGACAGCCGGAAATGCAGATCTGTACGTCTCCTGCCGTCAGCCCGTCGGAGCTTTTGAATGACATTCGAAAATTCAGTTATGGAAGAAGCCGGGAACAACTGGATCAGATCAGCAATTTTATGGTTATGATGCAGATGATACAGATTATGAACAACTCTGAAGCGGAAGAAGGTGAGGAAAATGGAACAGAGCTGGCAGAATGATCCCCGATTAAAGAACGTTGATCCATCTAAGCTGTCACTTCTGCAGAATCTTGCAGAGCAGGGAAATGGTTATTCGCCCTCTGATATGCTGCCATTTCTGATGAATGCAGCAGCACAGGGAAGACAGAATGGACTTCATTTTTCTTCTGATGAGATTTCAGCAATATTGAGTGTTCTCAAATCTGGAAAATCTCCAAAGGAAGCTGCCAAACTCGATCGGATCGTCCGACTTATGAGCATGATCCGATAAATAGAGAGGGGATAACTCGAACTGAGCTATCCCCTCTCTGATTTTGAACGGTCTGTTTTCTGACAAACCTTTTCTTATATGATCTGTTCTTTCTTGAAAATTATTCCTGCATAGACAGAACGGATTTGTTCTGCCAGATATAAGTCATAAGTGAAATGACAGTGAGTGCAAGAGAAATCCAGATAAAAATCTGTTCGAGGATTACAAATGCAGGAATGGTGTCAAAATGCAGGATCAGCAGAATGATCATGATCATCTGTGATACAGTTTTGAATTTCCCCCAGTAGTTTGCTGCAATGACAATGCCGTTTTCGGCAGCGATCAGACGAAAACCACTGATGATAAACTCTCTGCCAATGATAATGATCACAACCCAGGCCGGAAGACGGTTCAGTTCGATCATACAGATCATGGCAGAGCAGACAAGAAGTTTATCTGCAAGGGGGTCCATAAATTTTCCGAAATTTGTAACCAGATTGTTTTTGCGGGCAAGATGTCCGTCAAACCAGTCTGTAATACTTGCAACAACAAACAGAATCAGGGAAATGTAGCGATTGGCATCTCCACCTAATCCGCTAAGAAGAAAAACTACAAGAAAAGGTACGATAATCATTCTTGCAACGGTAAGTTTATTCGGTGTATTCATCAGCTAACTCTCCTATCAAATCGTATTCCAGTGCACCTGTTACTTTTACTTTGGCAAAATCGCCTGTAACAAGCAGTTCTCCTGTCTGTACAAAAATATATCCATCTACTTTGGGCGCATCTCCGTAAGTACGTCCGATATATGCACTTTCTCCGGAAACTTTACCTTCGATCATGACAAGCAGTTCCTGTCCGATTCGGCTATCTCCCTTTTCGAGAGAAATCTCCTGCTGAAGTTCCATGATCTCATCACGGCGTTCTTCCTTAAGTTCTTCAGGAACCTGACCTTCCATAGTCTCGGCAGGAGTTCCTTCTTCCGGCGAATAAGTAAAGACTCCGAGACGGTCAAATTCCATTTCGTCAACAAATTCCATCAGTTCCTGATGATCTTCTTCTGTTTCTCCCGGAAAGCCGGTGATAAGAGAAGTTCTGAGAACAATATCAGGAATCTCTCTGCGGAGTTTTGTGATAATGTCGACCAGCTGAGCTTTGGAAGTTCTGCGTCCCATGCGTCTGAGGATCCGATCGCTTGCATGCTGAATTGGAAGATCCAGATAGTGGCAGATCTTCTTTTCTTCTTTCATAACCTGGATCAGTTCGTCATATATCTCTTCCGGATAGCAGTAAAGTATTCGGATCCAGCGGATTCCCTTGATCTGACACAGCTTTTTAAGAAGAATGTGCAATGTTTTCTTTCCATACAGATCTGTACCGTAAACGGTGGTTTCCTGAGCAACAAGGATCAGTTCCTTGACGCCCTGAGAAGCCATATATTCAGCCTGCTTCAGAAGGCGTTCTTCAGGAACGCTGCGGAACTTACCGCGCAGAGACGGGATGATGCAATAAGTGCAGTGCTTGTCACAGCCTTCTGCGATTTTAAGATATCCAAAATGTCCGCCGGTGGTGATGATGCGGCGACCGGAATCTTCCGGAAGATCATTGATATCACGGAATTCCTGAAAGACATTTCCTGCCTGTGCTTCATTTAAAGCTTTGACAATATCACCATAAGAAGTTGTTCCGAGAACTGCATCTACTTCAGGAATTTCCTGAATGATCTCTTCTTTGTAGCGCTGTGCCATACAGCCGGTCACAATTAAGACTTTGCAGCTTCCAGACGTTTTGTACTCTGCCATTTCAAGGATCGTGTTAACGCTTTCTTCTTTGGCATCATGAATAAAGCAGCATGTATTGACAACAATTGCATCTGCTTCTTCTTCAGAGTCTACGATTTCATGACCGCTTCCTGTAAGAAGTCCAAGCATTTCTTCGGAATCAGCCAGATTTTTGTCGCAGCCCAGTGATATAAATAATATTTTCATAGATTCTCCTGATATACATAATCAGAAGACACAAAGGCCTTCTGATCACGTTGGTTTACTGGTCGTTTTCGGTTGTTTCTTCGATGCTTTCTGTCGGTTCTTCTGCAGTCGGCTGAGCAGTTTCTTCGTCGTCTGTGTCTGCTGCAGCTACGATCTTAACTTCACCTTTGTAAAGTTCATCAATGGCTACGGAAAGAGGTTTTTTGCCGGCAGCACCCGGTACAAGCGGTTCAGCACCTGCAATCAGCTGTCTTGCTCTTTTGCTGGTTGCGAGAACCAGAGAATAACGGCTGTTCAGCATCATGGTGTTGTCGTCTTCCTCTGCATTGTTATTGATTGCCTGAATAAGTTCAGAATATGACGGATGTATCATATTATTTATCTCCTTTCATTAAGACCCGGGCTTCTTCCTGGATCGTGTTGATAAGTTCCTGGTTGCACTGTGCACGGCAGCGTTCACTCAGAATGATCTGATGGAGCTGATCGACACAGTCCTCTACCTTGTCATTGATCAGAATGTAATCATAGTCATTCATTCCTTCTGATTCTTCAGCAGCACGGCAGAGACGGGATTCGATCACCTCTGCGGTTTCTGTACCACGTCCGGTCAGTCGGCTGCGAAGTTCCTCAAAGCTTGGCGGGGTAACAAACACCAGCACTGCTTCCGGAATCTTTTCTTTGATTTTCATTGCACCCTGAATCTCTATTTCAAGAATTACGTTTTTTCCCTGGGAAAGCATGTCTTCCACATAAAAACGGGGAGTTCCGTAATAGTTATTTACGTATTCAGCATATTCAAGAAGCTGATCTTCGCGAATCATGGCTTCTACTTCTTCTCTGGTTCTGAAAAAGTATTCAATTCCGTCTCTTTCTCCCTCACGTGGGTTTCGTGTAGTTACGGAAATGGAAAGAGCATAATTGTCATATTTTTCAAGAAGCCGTTTCATTACAGTACCCTTGCCGGCACCTGAAAAGCCGGAAACAACGGTTAAAACACCCTTACTCATGGTCTTCTTCCTTTTCTTCATAATAATTATTAGCTTCCGCAAAACGGCGGGCGATCGTCTCCGGCTGAAGTGCGGATAAGACAAGATAATCATCAGATGTCACGATAACGGCCTTGGTTTTACGTCCCTGTGTGGCATCAATGAGAGAACGTGTTCCTTTGATGCTCTGGATCATTCTTTTTACCGGCGCAGCGTCCGGACTGACTACAGCAACGATCTTACGGGAATTGACCACATTTCCGAAGCCGATATTTATCAATTTTGCCAAAACTGAATCCTGCCTCCGTTATTCTATATTCTGGATCTGTTCACGAATTTTTTCAATCTCTGTTTTGAGATCGATCGCAAGGTTGGAAACCTCCAGATCATTGGACTTGGAAAGAATCGTGTTCGCTTCGCGGTTCATCTCCTGAGCCATGAAATCCATCTTGCGGCCAATACCCTCTGTCTCCAGGAGGATTTTCTGCATGCCATGAATATGACTGTGAAGTCTTACAGTCTCTTCATCATTGCAGATCTTGTCTGAAAACAGGATAACTTCGGCTGCAATGCGGTTATCATCAATCTGACTGTCTTCCAGAAGTTCATGTACTTTTTGTTCCAGTTTATTGCGGTATGCCTGTACTACCTGCGGAGAACGTTCTTCAACCAGAGTTACCTTCTGGTCAAGTTCCTGAAGCTTGGACAGAAGATCCTCTTTCAGGTGCTGTCCCTCACGGGTACGGGCTTCAACAAATTTTGTACATGCTTCTCTTAAAGGCTCAGAAAGAAGTTCCCACAGTTCTTTTTCATCTACAGACTGTTCTTCCATGGTCAGAACTTCCGGATATCTGGATAAGGTCGTCACACGAACATCGTTGTCCAGATGAAATTCTTCAGCCATCTGATTCAGATAACGAAGATATTCAGCAGCAAGCTCGCGGTTATATTTTAAAGTATAATCACTGGAGGTATAATCTTCATAAGTGATAAATACGTCTATTTTACCTCGCTGCATATACTGCTTCAGCAGATTTCTGACCTCGCCTTCCAGCATATTGAAACGACGCGGCATCTTGATATTCAGATCAAGATATCTGTGATTAACGGATTTCAGTTCAACGATGATTTTGCACTGACTAGTTACTTTTTCTGCGTGGCCGAAGCCTGTCATACTTTTTATCATAAGTTATCTCACTTTGCAAGTCTCTTTTTTTACATACAGATTAATTATAGTGCATTATAAAAATCTAGTCAATTTGTTTTTTTTATAAATATTTAATAATAAAGGTAAACGGCGTACGTTGACATTTCTGTGCTGCACGCGTTACAATGGCTTCGGATGAAAAACGAGGGAGGAACTAAATGGCATTTGATGGTATTACCATTGCAGCAATGGTACAGGAACTGCACAAGAATCTTGACAATGGCCGCTTTAACAAAATCGCACAGCCTGAGTCGGATGCACTGATGATCACCGGAAAAGGAGCAAATGGACAGTGCCGTCTGTTTGTATCTGCTAGTCCTTCTCTTCCGCTGATCTATTTTACAGGAAAAAATAAACCGAGTCCCCTGACTGCTCCGAATTTCTGTATGCTGCTCCGTAAACATCTTGGCAGCGCAAGAATCGGAAATATTTCACAGCCGGGACTGGAACGTGTTGTGGAATTTGAACTGGAGCATTTAAATGAACTGGGGGATCCCTGCAAAAAATATCTCATCGTTGAACTGATGGGAAAATACAGTAACATTATTTTCTGTGATGAAAATCATATGATCCTTGACAGCATCAAACATGTTTCTTCACATATGAGTTCTGTTCGTGAGGTTCTGCCGGGAAGAGATTATTTTCTGCCGCAGACACAGGAGAAATATGATCCGTTCATGATCACAGAAGAAGAATTTAAAGCTGTTGTATGCAAAAAACCGTGTAATATTTCCAGAGCGGTTTATACGACACTGACAGGAATCAGTCCGCTGATCGCGGAAGAAATCTGCTACAGAGCATCTGTGGATGGAAGCGATGCGGCACAGTCACTGGATGAAAATGCCGCAACTCATCTGTATCACACATTCAGGCGTCTGATCGAACAGATACAGGAGGGAGATTTTACTCCCAATATTATTTACCGGGATGAGGAACCTGTGGAGTACGCAGTGGTTCCGCTTACACAGTATGGACCGGAATATCACAGTGAAACGTTTGCGTCAGTATCTGAGATGCTGGAAACCTATTATGCATCAAAAGAGATCCTGACCAGGATTCGACAGAAATCTTCAGATCTTCGCAGAATCGTGCAGACGGCACTGGAGAGAAATCGTAAAAAGCTGTCACTTCAGCAGAAACAAATGAAAGATACTGCCAAGAAGGACAAATATAAAGTATACGGTGAACTGATCAACACATACGGATATGGGCTTGAAGAAGGCTGCAAATCCTTTAAAGCTCTGAATTATTATACAAACGAGGAAATTACGATACCGCTGGATCCGGCGCTGACTCCCGGAGAAAATTCCAAGAAATATTTTGAGAAATACGGTAAACTGAAACGAACGGAAGAAGCACTGACAGAGCAGATTGCCGATACTGAGTCGGAAATTGAACATCTTGAGTCTATTTCTAATGCCCTTGATATTGCCCGGGCAGAAAATGACCTGAGCCAGATTAAAGAAGAACTGACGGAATATGGGTATATCAGGAAACACTATTCGAATAAAAAGGGACAGAAAGCACAGGCAAAATCAAAACCATTTCATTATATTTCAAGTGATGGATTTGACATCTATGTAGGAAAAAATAATTTCCAGAACGATGAGCTTACTTTCAAAATGGCTACCGGTAATGACTGGTGGTTCCACGCAAAGAAAATGGCCGGCTCTCATGTGGTTGTGAAGACACCGGACGGAGAACTTCCGGACCGCACATTTGAGGAGGCAGGAAGACTTGCAGCCTATTATTCCAAAGGCCGTACTGCTCCAAAGGTAGAGATTGATTATATTCAGAAGAAACATGTCAAGAAACCAGGCGGTGCAAAACCGGGATTTGTAGTTTATTATACGAACTACTCTCTCATGGCAGAGCCGGATATCGCAGATATCAAAGAAGCCCCCCAGTCTTAACTGGAGGGCTATTCTTATGCGTTTATGCAATTATTTTGCAACAAAGTTGACAATCTTATTTGGAACATAGATTTCTTTGATCAGGTTCTTGCCATCCAGGAAGGATGCAATTCTCTCATCTGCTTTTGCAATTTCAAATGCTTTTTCTTTGTCACAGCCATTCGGAATTACGATAGTTCCTCTTACTTTACCATTTACCTGTACACCGATCTCAACAGTTTTGGCAACAGTTTTGCCTTCGTCATATTCCGGCCAGGAAGCAATTGCAAGTAATCCTTCTCCACCGAGAAGTTCCCAGATTTCTTCGCAGAGATGTGGAGCAAACGGGCTGAGAAGTTTGATGAAGATCGCAAGCTCTTCCTTGCCGATATGTCCTTCTGCTGTGATATCGTTGATCAGAGTCATCAGACTTGCGATAGCTGTATTGAACTTGAGGTTCTCAATGTCGGAAGAAACCTTCTTAATTGTTCTGTGAAGTTTCATTTCAAGTTCATCAGAAACAGGCTCATCAGAAAGAATATCTGTCAGTCCGGCTACACGGTCAAGGAATTTCTTACAGCCTTTAACGGAACTGTCACTCCAAGGTGTCGCAGCACCGTAATCACCCATAAACAGAACATAGGTACGAAGAGTATCAGCACCATATTCTTCTACGATATCAAGCGGGTCTACAACGTTTCCTTTGGATTTGCTCATCTTGTCGCCATCTGGTCCAAGGATAAGTCCCTGAATGGAACGTTTTGCATATGGTTCCGGAGTGTTTACAACGCCCAGATCATACAGGAAATGATGCCAGAATCTGGAGTAGATCATATGTCTGGTAACATGTTCCATACCGCCGTTGTACCAGTCAACCGGCATCCAGTATTTCAGCTTATCCATATCAGCCAGTGCATGGTTATTATGCGGATCTGTATATCTCAGGAAATACCAGGAAGAACCTGCCCACTGAGGCATGGTATCTGTCTCACGTTTGGCTGCTGCTCCACATTTCGGACAGCTGCAGTTTACGAAGGAATCAATCTTGGCAAGTGGTGACTGACCGTCTTCTCCCGGCTCAAAATCTTTGACAACAGGCAGACGAAGCGGAAGTTCTTCTTCCGGAACAGCTACAACACCACAGTTCGGACAATGGATGAGCGGAATCGGCTCGCCCCAGTATCTCTGACGGTTGAATGCCCAGTCTTTCATCTTGTACTGTACACCGGCTTTACCAATACCTTTTTTCTCAAGCTCTTCCAGCATACGTTCGATGGAATCTTTTTTATTAGTATATCCATTGAGGAATTCGGAGTTTACCATCTCACCGTCACCTGTATAGGCTTCCTTAGAGATATCGCCACCCTTGATGACTTCAATGATATCAACACCAAATTTCTTTGCGAAATCATAGTCACGCTGGTCATGAGCCGGTACTGCCATGATCGCACCTGTACCATAACCCATCATTACATAGTCTGCAATATAGATCGGAATCTTCTTGCCGTTGGCCGGGTTAACACCTTCCAGACCCTGGATGCATACACCGGTTTTGTCTTTGACAAGCTGTGTTCTTTCGAATTCTGTTTTCTTTGCACATTCATTACGATATGCAGTGATCTCATCCATGTTTGAGATTTTATCTTTGTATTTATCAATAATCGGATGTTCCGGTGCGATTACCATGAAAGTAACACCAAACAGAGTATCTGGTCTGGTGGTATAAATCTCAAGCTTCTCATCGATTCCGTCAATGTTGAAGTTTACGAATGCACCTTTGGATTTACCAATCCAGTGAACCTGCTGCTGTTTTACATTGTCCGGATAATCTACATCTTTCAGACCTTCCAGAAGCTTGTCAGCATACTGTGTGATTCTCAGATACCAGACATCTTTGGATTTCTGCACTACTTCGCTGTGGCAGATATCACATTTGCCGCCCTGGCTGTCTTCATTGGAAAGAACTACCTTACAGTGCGGACAATAGTTTACAAGAGTTCTGTCTCTGAATACGAGACCCTTTTCGAACATTTTAAGGAAAATCCACTGTGTCCATTTGTAATAATCTTCGTCTGTTGTATCGATTACACGATTCCAGTCAAAAGAAAAACCGACCTTTTTCAGCTGATTGGAAAATCTTTTGATATTCTCATCTGTGATGATACGCGGATGTGTGCCTGTCTTTACAGCATAGTTTTCGGTAGGAAGACCAAATGCATCAAATCCGATCGGAAAAAGTACATTATATCCTTCCATACGGCGTTTTCTGGAAATAACTTCAAGGCTTGAATAAGCTTTGATATGGCCGACGTGCATACCTGCACCACTTGGATACGGGAATTCTACAAGGCCATAGAATTTAGGCTTGTCACTGTTGTCTTTGGCTTCGAAGACTTTACTCTCTTCCCATTTCGCCTGCCACTTCGGCTCGATCTTTTTAAACATGTATTTCATATCTATGTTTCCTCCAACATTGTTATCTAAAAATCAATTTTAATTCAAGACGCTTCTTTTGTCAATGGCTCTGTTGCCTGCAACAAAAGTCCTTCACTTCAAACAAATGAGGTGAAGGACTTTTGTTCCTGCTTCGATTATTTAATTATCATTTAAATGAACACTTATTCTGCAGCTTCTAATTTGCTCGCTCTGGCTTCAATTTCTTTGGCCTGGATGTCGTTCGGAGCCTGCTCATAGCGTGCGAATTCATAGGAGAAATCTCCGCTTCCGCCTGTCATGGAACGAAGTGTTGTGGAATAGCCATAAATCTCAAGCTGCGGTACATCTGCTTCGATAATGGTATTGCCTGCGTGATCCGGGTTCATACCAAGAACACGGCCGCGTCGTTTGTTAAGGTCACCCATAACATCACCGGTATATTTATCCGGAACTGTAACTTTCATAGATACGATTGGCTCAAGAAGTACCGGAGATGCATCCATAAAGCCTTTCTTGAATGCAAGAATGGTTGCCATCTTGAATGCCATTTCTGAGGAGTCTACCGGATGGTAGGAACCGTCATAAAGAGTTGCTTTAACGCCGACTACAGGGTAAGCAGCCAGAGGTCCTTTCAGAACACATTCCTGAAGTCCTTTTTCAACTGCAGGGAAATAGTTCTTCGGCACTGCTCCACCAACAACCACCTGCTCAAATACATATGGTGTTTCCAGATCACCGGATGCTTCAAAACGCATTTTAACATGACCATACTGTCCGTGTCCGCCAGACTGTTTTTTATGTTTGCCTTCCACATCAGAGTTCTTGCGAATGGTCTCGCGGAATGCAACCTTCGGTTTGGAAAGTTCAATATCTACTTTGTAACGTTCTTTCAGTTTGCTGACCACGATATCAAGATGCTGATCACCCATACCATAAAGGAGTGTCTGTCTGTTGGCAGAATCATTTACAACACGAAGGGTCTTGTCTTCGCTTGTCATTTTTGCGAGAGCCTGTGCAATTTTGTCCTCATCCCCCTTGTTGACTGCTTTGTATCTCTTATATGTGTAAGGTGTGGAGATCACAGCCTTCGGATAGAGAACAGGAGCAGCTTTGGCTGCAAGGCTGTCACCGGTCTGTACGCTTGCAAGTTTTGCAATGGCACCGATATCACCTGCATGAAGCTCCGGAACTTCGATCGGTTTGGAGCCTTCCAGGACATATAATTTGTTCAGACGTTCTTCTTCACCTTTATCTACGTTGAGAAGTGTATCATCGGACTTGATAACACCGGATGCAACTTTGATAAGAGAATATTTACCAAGGAATGGATCCACGATAGTTTTCCATACATATGCGGATTTTGTTTTGGCAAAATCATAATTCGCTTCGAAAATCTCGTTGGTTTTCTGAGAAATTCCGTTGCAGGAACGTTTGTCAGGACTTGGGAAATATCCGCAGATATCATCAAGAAGGTTGGAAACACCACGAAGATTGATCGGTGATCCCATGCATACTGGAACAATACTTGCATCCTGTACATTTGTTGCAAGTGCTGCGGAAACTTCTGTTACGGAGAACTCATCTCCTTCAAAGTAACGGTCCATAAATTCTTCGCTGGTCTCTGCAACTGATTCCATCAGAATATCATGGTATTTTTCAAGATATTCGTTCAGATATTCCGGAATATCGCAAGGCTCTTTGCCTGCTTTGTCGACATATCTGCGGCCGGCCTGTTTGACAACATTGACATAACCTACAAATTTACCGTCTTCACGAATCGGGAAGTGCAGCGGAGCAATCTTCTTTCCGTACAGTTCTGTCAGATCTTCCACAACTTTTCGGTAACTGACGTCATCCACATCCATGTCTGTTACGAAGAACATACGTGGCAGTTTGTATTTCTCACAGAGATTCCATGCCTTCTGTGTTCCTACCTGTACACCTGCTTTACCTGAAACAACGATAATTGCTGCGTCTGCTGCGCTGACAGCCTCTTCTACTTCGCCGACAAAATCAAAATATCCCGGTGTATCAAGTACGTTCACTTTTACTTTATCCCATGGTACCGGAATCAAAGTAGTTGAAACAGAAAAATGTCTTTTGATCTCTTCTTTATCAAAATCACTAACGGTATTTCCATCCTCTACTCTGCCGAGGCGGTTAGTCATTCCTGCCAAATAAGCCATTGCCTCTGCTAATGTTGTCTTTCCGGATCCCCCGTGACCTAAAAGAACCACATTGCGGATTCGGTCAGTTCTATAAACGTCCATATGTAATACCTCCCTGTTTGTCTAATATGTTCATATTCTACTAAAATTTCTCGCACTTTTCAAGTATTTTATATAATTTTAACAACATTTTTTATTTGAATTGTGTAAAAAATTAACGAATTTACCGATTTTATGGCTTTGTTTGACATTTATCATATATTCTTTTAAAATAAGAACATAGTTTAACTTGGAAAGGATAACATACATCATGAAAACCATCGGTTTTATCGGGCTTGGCCTGATCGGAGGATCTATCGCAAAAACGATCCGTAAATTTCATCCAGACTATCATATTCTGGCATATGCAAAGCACAAAGAAACTCTGGCAGCGGCATTAAACTGCAATGCAATTGATGCGGTGCTGGAAGAAAAGGATGAGCGATACCGTACCTGCGATTATATTTTTCTCTGTGCACCGGTAGAATATAATATAGAATATCTGAAGTATCTGAAGAATGTGATTTCTGATGACTGTATTATTACAGATGCAGGAAGTGTTAAGGGACCTATTCATAAAGCCGTAGAAGAGCTTGGCATGGAGCATTGTTTTATCGGAGGACATCCGATGGCTGGTTCTGAACGGTCAGGATTTGAGCATTCATCCGATCATCTTCTGGAAAATGCCTACTATATTCTTACACCAGGAGGAGAAGTTCCACTGGATAAGCTCACTGAGTTTTCAGAACTGATTGATTCACTGGGTTCTATTCCAATGGTACTGACTGCTGAAGAACATGATTTTATCACTGCAGGTGTCAGCCATCTGCCGCATATCATTGCATCCTCACTTGTTAATCTGGTCAGTGAACTGGATAACGATGCAGAATATATGAAAACGATCGCAGCAGGAGGTTTCCGTGATATTACGAGAATCGCTTCTTCTTCGCCGGTAATGTGGGAACAGATCTGTGTCGAAAATCATACAAATATTTCCACCGTTCTTGATGAATATATTCGTATGCTGATCAAGATCCGATGCTCAATTGACAATCAGGATGCGGAAAATCTTTATGACATGTTTGCAAGATCAAGGGATTACAGAGATTCCATCGATGCCTCCTCTTCCGGTCTGATCAATAAGACATATGTGCTTTATATTGATATTGTTGATGAAGCAGGTGGAATTGCTACAATTGCTACGATTCTTGCCATGGAAGGGATCAGTATCAAGAATATTGGAATTATCCATAACCGTGAATTTGAGCAGGGTGTTCTTAAAATCGAGTTTTATGAAGAAAATGCCATGCAGAAAGGTGCGGCACTTCTGAAGAAACGTAATTACATAGTATATGAACGGTAGGTGAAAATATGGAGATCAGAAAACAGAAAAACTTAAAAGGTACACTCATTGTACCGGGAGATAAATCCATCTCTCACAGAGCCGTTATGTTTGGTTCTCTTGCAAAAGGAACAACGCGTATTTCTCATTTTCTGGAAGGTGCAGACTGTCTCTCAACAATCTCCTGTTTTCGCAGGATGGGAATTGAGATCGAGAAAAATGGTTCAGAGATCCTTGTCCACGGAAAGGGACTTCACGGTCTCTCCGCCCCGGAGGGAATTCTGGATGTCGGGAACAGTGGAACGACTACCCGACTGATTTCCGGTATTCTTGCAGGTCAGAAATTCACATCTGAACTGGATGGAGATGATTCAATCCGGACACGTCCGATGAAACGTATTATAACACCGCTTCAGGCTATGGGAGCAGATATTGCCAGCCAGAAGGACAATGGATGTGCACCACTTATCATTCACGGAAAAGCACTTCACGGGATCCATTATGATTCACCGGTTGCCTCTGCACAGGTCAAATCCTGTATTCTTCTTGCAGGAATGTATGCAGATGGTATCACAGGCGTTACCGAGCCGTTTCTGTCACGTAACCATACAGAAATCATGCTGAATTACTTTGGTGCTGATGTTGTTTCTGAGGGGACAACTGCAACTGTTCGACCGGAGCCGGTACTTGAAGGAAGAGATGTTGTTGTGCCGGGAGATATTTCATCAGCAGCATATTTTATTGCGGCAGGTCTTCTGACACCGGGAAGTGAGATCCTTCTGAAAAATGTAGGAATTAACCCGACCAGAGCCGGAATTCTGAAAGTCTGCATGGATATGGGTGCAGACATTACTCTTCTTAACGAAAGCACTGAGGGGGAACCTACTGCAGATCTTCTGATACGTACAAGCAGTCTGAAAGGAACAACGATTGAGGGTGCTGTTATTCCAACACTGATCGATGAAATCCCAATGATCGCTGTTATGGCAGCATTTGCTGAAGGAACAACCGTTATTCGTGATGCACAGGAACTGAAAGTCAAAGAATCTGACCGTATTGCTGTTATGGTTGATAATCTGAAGCGAATGGGTGCTGATATTGAGGGTACTGATGATGGTATGATCATTCATGGTGGCAAACCGCTTCAGGGAGCAACGATTGATTCTCATCTGGATCATCGTGTGGCGATGTCTTTTGCTGTCGCAGGTACGATCTGTGATGGTTCGCTGGACATTCTGAATGGCGACTGTGTAAAGATTTCCTATCCGGAATTTTATCAGGATCTTTACAGTCTGGGTGAAAGTAGAAAAGAATAAATATTGTACAGTATATAAAATATTGATAAAAGGAACCTGTCTTTTACATGAAATGTGTGAAAAGACAGGTTTTTTTGTGTTTTGCTGTAATTGTATGCATAGGTTTAGGCATATAGAGACAATCTATTAACAGAAAGCGAAATCTAAAATGATAGATGGAATGCTTCAGACAGAATTTACAGGAGGGCTTTATGAAAATCTTATTTTATGGTACGAAGGATTATGATCAGCGATTTTTTGATCGTCTGCAGCCAGAATATCCGGATATCGAATTAACATTTATTGAATCAAATCTATACAGAGAAACAGCATCCCTTGCAGCCGGCTATGATGGAATCTGTGCGTTTGTCAATGCTAATCTGGGAACAGAAGTCATCGAAGAACTACGGCATCAGGGAATTCGTCTGATTCTGATGCGCTGTGCCGGTTATAATAATGTAGATCTTGCCAAAGCAAAAGAAAGTAATATCAAAGTCCTGCGTGTTCCGGGCTATTCTCCGGAGGCAGTTGCGGAACATGCTATGGCACTGGTGCTCACAGCAAATCGTCATACACATAAGGCATATATTAAATGCAGAGAAAACAATTTTTCATTAAATGGACTTATGGGCGTGAATTTGTATGAGAAAACAGCCGGAATTGTGGGCACCGGAAAAATTGGTCTTGCAATGGCCCGCATCTGCAAAGGATTCGGCATGAAAATTCTGGCATATGATCGTTATCCTAACAGAGATTCTGGTTTAGAATATGTTTCTTTAGATAAACTTTTGACTATGAGTGATCTGATCAGTCTGCACTGTCCTCTTACACCGGAAACGCACCACATGATCGACAAGAAATCCATCTCTCGCATGAGGGAAGGTGTAATTCTTGTGAACACTTCTCGTGGAGGACTGATCTGTACAGAGGATCTGATTGCTGGAATCCGCGACCATAAATTCCTGGCAGTGGGGCTCGATGTATATGAAGAGGAATCTGATTTTGTATATGAAGATATGTCAGAATTCATTTTGAAAACTTCTACCGTACAGCGTCTCCTCTCCTTCCCGAATGTAGCGCTTACGTCTCATCAAGGATTTTTTACGGAGGAGGCACTGACCAATATTGCAGAAACGACACTAAAAAATGCAGAAGCTTTCCGGACAGGAATGGAATTAAAGAATGAAGTCTATTTATAAAAAGCTTCTTTTAAAATACGAATCTCTTCTGCCCAGCCGGCATCATCATTCGGAGTCTCCAGAATAAAGGGAATCTCCTGCAGTGCCGGATGTTTTATCACGCGGACAAGAGCATCCACACCAATCTTTCCTTCTCCGATTCGGGCATGACGATCCTTGTGACTTCCGCGTTCATTCAAACTGTCATTGAGGTGGATGGCTTTTAATCGAGGCAGTCCGATCACTCGGTCAAATTCATTTAAAACTCCATCCAGATCATTTACAATGTCATAACCGTCATCCCAGACATGGCAGGTATCCAGACAGATTCCCATTTTTTCTCTTTTTTCTACCTTATCAAGAATACTTCGAAGTTCTTCAAAATTTCTTCCTACTTCGGTTCCTTTGCCCGACATGGTTTCCAGCAGAACTGTTGTTGTCTGTTCTTCTGTGAGAACATCATTCAGGATTTCGGCAATCTTCTGAATGCCGGTTTCGGAGCCCTGTCCTACATGACTTCCGGGATGAAAATTGTAATAATTGCCGGGAGTATATTCCATTCTGCGAAGATCATCAATAAAAGTCTCGCGTGCAAATGTCCGAAGCTCCTCTTTGGCAGCACATGCATTTAAAGTATAAGGTGCATGTGCGACAATTTTACCAAATTTATATTCTTCGGCCAGCTCCAGATATTCACGGATATCCTTCGGATCAATTTCTTTTGCCCTGCCGCCTCTCGGATTTCTTGTAAAGAATGCAAAGGTATTTCCGCCATTTGTATGCATGTGACGTGCCATTCTGGCATAGCCCTTTGATGATGTTGTATGATTGCCAATATATAATGTACTCATAATTAAAAAAGTCCCGTTACTTTCTGATCCCCACTGTTATATCTGCCAGCTGCCTGATCAACAACTGAGGATATTTTTGATGCTTTTCTTCCTTCTAAAACAAGTTGTACAGAGAGTGTTCTGAGTCGATGTTTATAATAGTAAGCACTGACGGAATCATATGGCAGTGTCCTGCTGATTTCTGCTATTTCTCCGGAAATCCTCTCAAATGTCTGAGTTACACCTGCCAGATTGTCCGCAATACTTCCTATACTACTTACGTTAATGGTGTATTCACCCGAAACAAGCAGAGAAATAAAGTTCTGATACAGTTCATTTGCTTTGTTTTGTATTTTAGCTACAATCTGACTCATCTCCTGGATACCATTTATATAAACACTTGCCAGATATGTTTCGAATATTGCAAAAGCATAAAATTTAAAAAACAGCATTGTCATGACAAAGGATTTTCCATTGTCCATCCCCTTTGTTATATTGCCCCAGGTAATTTGAAGAAAGTCTCGTTCTCCGTCTATGACATTGCCATTTTCATCAAATTCAATATTTCGTGTATGATGTCTGAATAAATGGGTCTTAAATATATTTGAAACCTCTTTGTCGTTATGAGCTTTTATAACACGGTCATGAATGCCCTCCGGCTGAGTCAGCAAAGCTCCGACAAAACTATATTCATAATGATATACTTTGTCTTTTATTCGATTAATACCATCCTTGTGTGCCTTTAAATATTCATCTGAAAAACCAGGGCCGTCAAAGCTGATTACTTTATCAATTTTGTCCTGCATTTCCGGTGGTGCCGAAAATGCAGAATGCATTGCAAGAGATCCTCCAAGAGAATGTCCGGTAATGCTGAATTTATCATATTTATCCCCGTATTCTTCGTACAAACGTGCCATATATGCTGTCGCATCGCTTTGCTGTATGGTTTCAGGGTTATTAAGACGTCCTGCATCTGCCAGTCCCCAGTCCAGTATTGTCTGTTGTGTACTGCTGCTTTCGCTGCCTCTGCATGCAATAATGGCGTCTCCTCCCCCGGTATCGATCATACATCCATAAAAACCACTTTTATCATTGTTATTGCAGACATCCACAACTTCCCAATTCCGCCAGGAAACGACGTTGTTTTTCTCAGCAAGCTCCATAATGTTCTGTGCCGTTTCGAACTGAGCCTTGGCAACGCCATCTTTTAAATCCGCTTTTGCTACATAAGTTCCTGTGGCCGCATCATAGGTCCCGTATTTTTTTAAAACAGCTTCTACAACATCACCTACATTTTTTTTGCCGGATCTGTCTGAAAGATCCACATCCAGGTAGGCAATCTGTGTGGCCAGCATCATTTCTGCATCTGTATAACTCATATATGTCCACCTGCCATCTCTCTAAGTTTATCTGTTGTAAGAACAAAGGAACTATTATTCAATTCTACAGAGCCGATATAACTCTTATCCGTTAAATCCATGAATTCCTGATATAAACGTGTATGAGATTCTATATACTCTTTGGTTTCCTGAAGAGATTCAGAATCCACCAGATACAGACAGATAGAACCGTTCAGATTTTGTACTCCGTTCATCAGGTTTATCAGGGCATTTGCAATTTCTTCCAGACTGTTTTCCTTCATTTCTATAAAAAGGTGAATCGTAAATTCCTCTCCGGGACTGTCCTTTAAATAATCCTCCAGAGAGATCATAGGATCTGTAAGAAGTGTATCATCCAGCATGGCCTGTGTATATATGTAGTATTCATCCTGTAAAGAGGCTATGTTTTTGCTGAGCTGTTCCGAAATCCTGTCACAGAGGCGTTTTGTGACATATGAGTCTGTGACATCGTTAAAATTCTCACTTACAGTTGCTGAAAATGGTATTTCCGGATATGCAACGGCATAGGCTTCTGCAGAATAATAATCCTGAAACAGACTCGGATTATTAAAAGAGAGCACCTTAAATTCTTCGCCATATTTTTTTTCCAGTGCTTTTTCAGTTTTTTCTTTTCCAACCGACGGCAGTGTACATCCTGCCATACTTCCCGAAACTACGGTCATTAGAATCACTCCCATCACAATATGTTTTTTTAATCTGTTCATAAATCTCCTGTTCTTTCAATGGGAAACTATTTGGATCAATTGTTTTTCAAGACGATACTGACGCTGTGCAGCTGCCCTTATAGCGGAAGCTGTTTTTTCAAGTTCCTCAGCACGTTTGGTTATCTTATAATTTAATCGAGTAACTTTCTGGCGAAAAGCATCTCCACTATCGCCTTCCCATATTCCCTTGGTATTCATGCATTCTGCTATCTGATTATCGGCAACGTTGCGAATTTCCTTAGCCAGTTCTTCCAAACGAGTGGCTTTCTGTTCCATGGCCTGATAATCCAGATAAATCTGATTCATTGTCTTTCCCATATTCTGGCTCCTACCTTCTAAACAATTACATCGCTTTCCAGAGACTGAGATATTTCAACAGCCTTAGATTCTGCTTCTTTGTATATCCCTGCTATTGTTCTCAAATCTGTTATATGATCTGAAAACTTTTGTAAATACTGTCCCATGTTTGCACTTTTTGAACGATATGACTGAAGATAGGCTGTATTACCTTCTGCTTCCCAATAAGAAGTACTTCTTGTTACAACCTGTTCAGCCTTCGCAAGTTCATTTCTTAAGTTTTGTATGTGATTTTCTGCTTCACTGGCAATAATTTCTAATTCTTCAGGTTTTACCTTTAATTTTATTCCGGATGTCTGGCTCATTTTTCCCCCTTATATCAATATGGACTTTATTGCTTTGAAGTTATTGAATTCTGTCTTCAGATAAACGTCTCTTCCCTCGCTGAGAGCTTTTTGTAATTCTGTGAGATTTTCATACAATTCATTCATATTTTGAATATCTTTATTTACCTGATGCTGAAAATTCTCCCAGGCGGGTCCATTCCAGCATGAGGAAAGTTTTCTCATAGAAACCTGAAGCTGTTCTATGATTTTAGGGATTCTTTTTAATATAGCTTCCAGTTCCTCTGCATCATTTTGCATAGATTTACATGATATTCTCTGTATGTCAGCCAAAGTATCTGCTCCTTCCATGATTAGTTCAAGAATGTCTCGGTATTCTTGTTGATATATTCTGTTATTTTTGCATGAAATACAAAATATTATATACATTATAGCATTTGTGAACTCAGTTGTCTATTTTGTATTTTTATCATTCGGTAGGTTTTTATAATTTTTTTCGTTCAAAACAGAAAATATTGACGAATTGCATAAAATTACCTATACTTCTTATAAGTACAAAAGATAAGGAGTCTCCCATGCCAAAAAAGAAAAAATCCAAAAAGAACATGTACAAAAAATCTCGATACTACCAAAGAAAAAAACAGCTCCAGAAATTATATGCCGGTATTGGTGTCGGTCTGTTTTTCTTTGTTCTGCTGCTCTGTCTTATCATAAAGGGCTGTGGTTCCGGAAAAACCAAAACAGTCTCTTCGAATAAGACTGAAACCAGCGAACAGAAAGAAGTTCTTACTGTGACACCGGAACCGGAAATGACACCGGTATCTCTGACACTCAGTGTTGTCGGTGACTGTACTCTGGGTACAGATGAAAACTTCGATTATGATACAAGTCTGAATGCATACTATGAAAATAATGGTGCTGACTATTTCCTGGCAAATGTGAAAAGTATTTTTTCGGCGGATGATCTGACGATTGCCAATTTTGAGGGGACACTCACAGACTCTACGGAACGTGAGGACAAACAGTTTGCCTTCAAGGCCCCGGCTTCCTATGCAGATATTCTTACTGCAGGCTCTGTAGAAGCGGTAAACACTGCAAATAATCACAGTCATGATTACGGAGAACAGAGCTTTGATGATACTCTGAAGGCACTGGATACTGCCGGTATTATTCATTTTGGTTATGATGAGACGGCTGTTACCGAAGTAAAGGGTATAAAGATCGGTCTGGTCGGAATATATGAGCTGAACGATCATCTTGGTCGTAAAGAACAGCTGAAGCAAAATATTGCAAAGGTCAAAAATGAAGGTGCACAGTTGGTTATCGTCATCTTCCACTGGGGAAATGAGAAAGAAGAAGTTCCTGATGAGAATCAGAAAACACTTGGACATCTTGCAATTGATGAGGGAGCAGATTTGGTTTGCGGACACCATCCTCATGTTCTCCAGGGAATAGAGAAATATAAAGGGAAAAATATTGTTTACAGTCTTGGGAATTTCTGTTTTGGCGGAAATTCATATCCCAGTGATATGGATACCATGATCTTTCAGCAGACATTTACGATCGATCAGAATGGTGTAAAAGCTGATGATGTTACAAATATTATTCCATGTTCCATCTCGTCCGATTCTGATTATAACAATTACCAGCCAACGCCGGCTGAAGGAGAAGAAGCAGATCGGATCATGCAGAAAATCCAGGAAAGAAGTTCCTGGATTTCGAGCAGTGCTACAATAGATTCTGATGAAGAAAATGAGGAAGAGACTACAGATTCTGGTGAAACTGAGAATCCAGAACAGTAATTTCCGGATTTTTACTTACTGTGCGGGTAAGCTCGTGCAGAAATTCTGTGACCAGTGGCCGGGCATTTCGCTGATCATTCATGATCGCATAACAGGTGCGGTATTCCGGTCCGTTTTCCAGCGATACGATCCGGCAGTTTTCTTTTTCGGCAAGTTTGCGGGCAAGCGTTGCCGGCATAATCGCCCAGCTGTCCTTGAGATCAAGCAGCTGACGAAGCAATGCCATGTTGTCAAGCATGACTTTGACCTCTGGATTGCTGCCGAACCAGTAATCATGCCACATAAGAAAGGTGTTGCTCCAGGGAATGTATATTTCATCGGTACTGCTCAGCTGTGATGGAAGGATTTTGTCCTGATAACGGGCATTCTTGCTGCATACAAAAACGAGCTGTTCCTCAAAAAGAGGAATCGTCTGAACTTTTTTGAAGAAGTGGGGATTGGTGATAAGACCAAGATCCGCTTCTTTGTTTTCTATTGCTTTGTAGGAAAGATTGGACTGCATAGTATTGATGTGCAGACTGCATTTGGAATGCTTATTCAGAAAACTTTCGATTACCTGTGGCATGAAATAAAAATTCAGACTGTCCACATTTACGATCCGAAGGTGTTCTGAGGGCTGATCAAATTTTATCTTTCCGGTTTCAATCCACAGCTGCTCCCATTTTCGTGCTATGGGAATAAAGCGTTCTCCGGCATCAGTAAGTTCCAATGTACGGGATCCCTTGCTGCGTATGATCAGTTCTGTTCCAAGTTCTTCTTCCAGTGCGGAAAGACGGTGGCTGAGTGCCGGCTGAGACACAAACAGACTCTCGGCTGCTTTTGATAAAGACGAACTGGAAGCAATGGTAAGGAATGTATGAATGTCTTGATAGGTCAATGCAATTTCCTCCATATGTAATAGTATAAATATAAACGTAATTTATATTATATAGATAAAATATCAATTTTACAATATATATCTGCAAGATTATAATAAAAAACAATGAAAAGAAAAGGGATGATTTTAATGGATGAAGCAACCCTGGAAAGAAGATTGCATCTGAATGTGACACTGATCGGCGGATTTATGGTTGGTTACGGAGTCTTGAACAGACATGATATTCTGGGATCCGCGCAGACAGGAAATATGCTGTCGCTTGCTATGGATGCAGTGGGAAATGCAGATGAACAATGGATTTTTCGTATCATTGCGCTGGTAATTTATATAATTTCCATTTCGGCAACAGTGGTGCTTACGCACAAAATGTCAAAACAGAATCTGAAAAGGCTCAGCATCCTGATAGATGCAACTGTTTTACTGATTATCGGATTTTATCCTGCAGAAATGAATGCTTTTATTGCTTTGTTTCCTGTATTTTTTGCAACAGCTTTTCAGTGGTGCTCCTTTAAGGGGGCAGACGGCTTTGCAAGCTCTTCAATATTCTGTACGAATAATCTGCGTCAGTGTGTGACAGGATTTACTGAATTTCTGTGCAGCAAAGACAAATCAGCGCTTCACAGGGGACAATACTTTGGAAAGGTTCTGCTTTGTTATTATGGCGGTGTTGCACTCTCCTTTCTGTCCTGTCAGATTTTGAATCTGAAAGGCTCCTGGCTTGGAATTATTCCAACAGTATCCGCTTTTGTTTTGTGCAATATGGAACCAGTAGTCAGTAAAGTCAATAATGAAGAGGATATCCTCAAGGTTTCTGCCTGATGGATATCCTCTTTTATTATTGATATTATTAATTTTTATATTTTGTCAGTTCTGTTTATGCTGCATTATCCTCAGCAGTTGTATTTTCTTCTTCAATCGGCTGAGTCGCATTTTCCACTGCGGATTTTAATACCGCTTCAAGCTGCAGGGCAAGTTCATCCGGAAGACCGGCCGCTTTTGCATTGGAAATAAAAGTATCCCAGTTAACATCAGTAAGATATTCTGTCATAGCTTCGTCACTGGAAGCATCATAGGTTTTGCCGAGTGATGCAAGATCAGGAATCTCTACACCATCACTATATTCACCGGTAATAGAAAGTGTAGCAAGTGCAGCACCTGATGTAGTAACAGTCAGATCCAGAGAACTTGTTTCGCTGGAAGCATCAGAGGTAAGCTTTAATACTGCTCCGAAGCCAGCCAGTGGATTTGCAGCAGATTCTGTGGTTTCATCAGAAGCAGTTTCAGATGAAGTTGGGAATGTAAGATTGAAGGTTCCATTGTAATAGCCAGGTTTCTCTGGCTTTGTTTCAAGATCCTCTACATTAATATCAACTGTTTCTGTTCCATCAATAGCAAATACATAGTTGCCATTAAGAAGACCATCGGCTGTTTTCCCGCTTCCAGTCAGGGTAAGGGAAGAATCATCTGCTGAAATTTCAATCAACAAAGCTGAGGTGTCATCGGAAGAAGGTGCTTTCCATGTGAAAATCGGAACTATATCATTAGTTTCTTCATCTTGGACTCCTATCTGACGTCCGACAATCTGACCATCTGTATTA
Source organism: uncultured Blautia sp. (assembly GCF_934372025.1). Lineage (GTDB taxonomy): Bacteria > Bacillota > Clostridia > Lachnospirales > Lachnospiraceae > Blautia_A. Next base: position 4,551 of record NZ_CAKROJ010000012.1, on the reverse strand, counting down.
ACCCATATTTTAGAAGAAAGTAAAGTCTCTTCGCTGGCAGATTCGTCAGCATGAATACTGTCTAATGAACTCTCAAGTGTAGCCTGAAATTCCTGATATTGTTTCTCTCCATCAGAAGAATCGCTCCACTGTTCAAATAATCCTTTGATTTCAGCATCATCTTTTGCAGATGTAAGAATGTTCTCTGTCATTGCTGTAAGAGATTTTTCGGAAATCAGACCTTCGTATGCAGTGCAGCTTTCGCTGATACCATCAACAGACAGGCTCTCTTCAACGGAAGCACCCTCTTCTACATTATCGATTATAAGGTTTCCGTAACGGTCCAACAGTGTTGTGACAGTTTTGGAATCCGGAAGCATACTGGAAATATCCGAAAGTGCTGTCATATATGTACTTAAGAATTCCTGTGCTTCTGCGGAAGTATCTTCTGTACCAGAGGAAATCGGAGCTGTAATATAAGCTTCAGATAATTCAGGAATCTGTATATACTGCATCAAGTTGGCAAGATCTACATATACATTAAAATCGCATATCTGGCTGTCATTCAGAAGAACTGAGGAAACAACTGCCTCCACTCCGTCTTTGATGGAGACATTACTGTCAAGGCGAATATTCTGCAGCCATGAAACATCGGTACCGCCCATTAATGCACCGACAAGTGCACGACCGGTGTCTTCTACTTTGAGAGTAATGTTGCATTGACTTCCGTTAACGCCCTTTTCATATTGGCTAAGATATTCATCCCAGGTTTCAGGAAGAGCTTCCGTGAGCCTGTTTAGCGCTTCTTTCTCAGCTTCCTTATAGGAAGTTGCTGCGAAGACGGTACTGCATCCGGATACGATCAGTGAAATTCCTAATGCAGCTGCGGTTGTTTTCCTAAAAAAACGTCTGCCTTGATTCATACAAAAATGCCTCCATTCCATATGTTTTGTAAATATATAAACATAGTATCATGTTTTTGTCGAATATACAAGAATATGTGGTGTATATATTCTGAAAATTCACAAAAAATGTTACTGTTCACTCCGTTCGCAGTAACTTGGTCATCGAGAATGGCAGGCATGTTTTTTGGTTATGTGGTAACTAAGAAGGTTTTATGTACTTTTTTCCTGACAAAATAAAAACAGATGACCTGCATCACAATTGTCAGGATCCATGATGCCGGATAGGAAATAAAGAGGAAGGACAGACTTCTGTGGTGTGGAAATAAGCCAAAAATCCAGACAATACGTGTTCCGACAGTACCAATAATGGATAAAATCATTGGCACACCTGAACGTCCCATTCCTCGAAGTGCTCCGGGAATCAGATCCATAATCCCACAGCAGAAATACGGAACAGTCGTGTAGGCAAGAATTTCAATACCACACTGTATAACATCTGGGTCACTGGTATAAAGACGCAGTAATTTATCCCCAAAGAAATATGCTCCGCATCCTAATGTAAAGGAAAATGCAAAGGACAGAATAACGCAGTCCAGAAGGACTCTGTCCATACGTTTTGTCTTGCGCACACCATAATTCTGGCTTGTAAAGCTCATACAGGACTGCGTAACAGAATTGACTGAAACATACAGGAATCCAAAAATGTTATTCGCAGCCGTATATCCAGCCATAGCTACTGAACCAAAAGAATTGACGGATGATTGCAGCAATGCATTGGAAAGATTGATGACGGTACTCTGGATACCGGCAGGGATCCCAACCTGAAAAATCTGTTCTGCATATTTGCCTTTTATTGTCAGCCTGGAAAAACGGAGCTGATAGCTGCTGTCTGAACAATAAAGGCATCTCAATACCAAAACACAGGAAATAAACTGTGAAACAATGGTTCCAATGGCAACACCGGCAACTCCCATATGAAATACAATGACGAGGAGCATATTTAATCCGGCATTTGCAAGACCTGATATGATCAGATAAAGCAGTGGACGTTTTGTATCTCCAACAGCTCTCAATATTGCAGCACCATAGTTGTATAGCATAAAAAACGGCATTCCTAGGAAATAAATCCGCATATAAAGAGTGGACTGATCAATGACATTATCCGGCGTTGCCATAATCTCAAGTGCCAGACGTGAAAAAAGAAGCCCTGCAAATGCCATGACGATTCCACTTATTAATGCCAGTGTGATCGAGGTATGCACGGTCTCAGACATTTCTTTGTGTTTTCCCGCTGCATAAAAACGTGCTGCGAGAACATTTGCCCCAAGAGATATTCCAATAAAAAGATTCGTAAAAACAGCAATCAGTGCAGTCGTTGAACCCACAGCTGCAAGTGCTTCGCTTCCGGTGAACTGACCTACTACAATAATATCTACAGCATTGAACATGAGCTGCAGAATACCGGAAAGCATCAATGGCAATGAAAAAGAGATCAGTTTATTCATGATCGAACCATTGCACATATCAATTTCATATTTATTTTTTTTCAAAACTACTCCCCCATCTGAATGTTTATTATCAATTTCCATATGCCATTATACGAGTCTGTTTTTCCTTTTTCAACCTCTTTTTGTATTTTGATATTGCCACAGAGTGTCATTAAAGACAAAAAGAAACCCCGCAAAACAGTTTCCTGTAAAACGGGGTTCCTGATATATCATATTACTCTGTTTGGACACAATGTATAAATATAGTATTTATACGATAATTCGGAACTAAGTATTGTTATGGGGCAAAACCCCTCGACCTCATAAGGGGCAAATCCCACAACCTCCAAAGTAATGCACCTGGTTATATTTTTATAGAAACATCGGTTAAAATGCCTCTTTCAATGTTCAGTTTTCATGGTTAATAAAACTGCGATTTTATTGAGTTAATAATTTGCCTTTACCCTTAATTTCCCTACCGAGAATTTGGCGATTTTACAGTTTATAACAAATTTCCCTTATGTAAAGCCTGCTTTCGCACCGCTCTGCGGCTCTGGGCTTGACATTCGCTCAATTTATTATTTGTCTGGTTTGTTGCCGAATTTGGCGGTTTTACGCCACTTCCATATTTCTCCTGTATTGGTATAATTTGCTATCGCTTTTATCCGGTTTGCTGTATAATTAGGGTAGTTCTGCCACTAATTCTATACCATATACAGGAGGTTTGTTATGAACAAAGATACGCTTCTTAATGCCCTGAACAATTATTTATTACATATTCAGCTTGACCCAATAGGTAACATTAATTCAAAAATCAATGCCGTTGTCACTTGTAGAGATTACATTGATGCTATTGATGATGTTGTTGTAAATGCCGATTGGGTAAAATCAAACTGGATTATTATATTGCCAGTAATTGACTATCAGCGCAAAGCCTTAAAAAGAGAAATTGATGATGCTAAAATCATTAATGACGAAGAAGCTCTTTCTAAAGCAAGGGCTGAATATAGGAATTTACAACCTTTTCTCAACTTACTGAAACCATTCAGGACACTCATCAGCTAAAATGTCATAGTCTGTACCATTACGGACTCTTTCAATGATTCGCTTTTGCCTATCATCAAACGGTTCTTTCCAACCATGTTCTTTAATGGAAAACAGAATCAAAAGTCTTTTTTGCCAAGAGTTATTGACTTTATAATCTATATCAGTCCATTCTTCCATTGGCTTTGTTATTCGGAAATTCCTAAAAATATAATCACGGTATTCTGAGAATGGTATATTTTCTGGAATTTCCTCTCCAATATGTTTAAAATTCTTTTTGAGATATTCTGAATATTTCCATGAATCTCGCCCATATTGTTTAGCTATCTGTTCCAAGTCTTTCAATTCCGCTTCTGTCAGCTCTGTTATTTCTTTGCGGTTGTCAGTTATTTGGACAGATGGAATTTCTGCCACTACTCCTGCGTTACTTGTTTCTAATTTTTTATTTTCTTTCATTATTTGATCCTCTCTTTTCTGTTTTTGCCTTTTTATGTTTTGTTTTTGGGAGAATCATTTTTGGGAAAAATCGCTGTTAAGGCTGCTCTATGATAACAAAAAAGACCTTGCGGATCTGTATTTCTACAGATCTACAAGGTCGATTTTTATGCTTGGACAATTATTCTGTTGGATGGGCGTTTTGCCCCTTAACAGGATATTTTACTTTGCCTGTTGACAAGTATTCCTTAAGCGTTCTTTTCTGCGATAGCTGCCTGTGCTGCTGCAAGACGAGCGATCGGTACACGGAACGGTGAGCAGGATACATAGTTAAGACCGATCTTATGGCAGAACTCTACGGAAGAAGGATCTCCACCGTGCTCACCACAGATACCTACATGGAGGTTCGGGTTAACCGGTCTTCCAAGTTCGATTGCCATCTTCATAAGTTTACCAACGCCAACCTGGTCAAGTTTAGCGAATGGATCGTTTTCGAAGATCTTAGCATCATAGTAAGCGTTCAGGAATTTACCTGCATCGTCACGGGAGAAGCCGTATGTCATCTGTGTAAGGTCGTTTGTACCGAAGCAGAAGAAGTCAGCTTCTTTAGCGATGTCATCAGCTGTAAGAGCTGCTCTCGGGATCTCGATCATAGTACCAACTTCATACTGAAGGTCGGAACCAGCTGCTTTGATCTCAGC
>NZ_CAKROJ010000011.1 GCF_934372025.1 uncultured Blautia sp. | reverse complement strand
ATCGTAGATATGATGGGCGGCAGTATCAGAGTCAAGAGTAAGATCGGTGAGGGAACGGAATTTACGATTTCCCTCCGTCTTAAGATCGCATCCAGATGCAAGGAAAGAGGCGTGATCCGCGAACTGAATGGTTTCCGAGCACTGTCTTCTGATCTCCAATATAAAATGTTTTACACAAAAAATCCAGCGTGGAAAAACGCTGGATTTTTGTATTTGCTATTTGCAAGTGTTAATAGCCGCAAAAGTTCTCTTAACATCCCCATAATGTGTACGGCCAATAGGAATTACTTTACCATTTGAAAAAACAGCAGAATTACGATGAATGGCAACTGCCATTTTGAGATTGACTGCGTAGCTTCGATGACAGGAAACAAAATGGTCAGGAAGTCTCTTGAGGATGGAATCGATCTTTTCGGAAGTCTGGAATTCCGTAGTATAGGTGTGGATGGTAGTTTCACGGATGTTGCGTTCTATGTACAGAATCTTATTCAGAGGGATCCTGTACTGGCTTTTGCGTACCTTAATGTACAGGTATTCCTCTGCTGAACGGGTGTAAAGATTTTCGAGGGAAATATTTAAAGCGGACTCCATCAATTCTGAAATACGATCTCTGGAAATAAAATAAGTATGTCTGCAGGCGTAGACATCAGGAGCATATTCCAGAGACTGGCTCACAAAAATGATCTGAGTCTCAGGATTCAGACAGTTGATCTCTCTGGCAAGTTCAATGCCGGATTTAGAAGAATTTCCAAGTTCAATATCAAGAATAACAATATCGTAGGGACAGTTTCGTGAAGTGATCTCATGCTCAAAAAGTTTACCATCATGAAAAACCTGTAAGTTGTATGAGATCTGACTGTCCAGACTGCGGTCAATTTCAGCCTGGATCATTTCAGACTGAACGGAATTACCATCACAGATTGTAATATTTAACATATCAATACACTTCCTCTCAGGTGAATGATCTGTCAGTGATCCTGACAGTAATAAACCTATCTATAATTATCTTTACCAAATATGATAAAGTCAAGGATAATTTTGCTGGAATTACCTGACAATATGCTGGTAATGAATTGTAAATAGCAATAGAATCATGTATAATGTTTCTCGCAGTTATTAACAGAAGATTTGGGAGGAAGTTATGGAAAAGACTAGAGCTAATCAGCTTCAATTTTTGCGATTTATAGCGTTTTTACTAATATGTATGGTTCATACAGAGTCCTATCAGCCTTCTTGGGGGCCGGGAGGAAATGGTGCAATAAATGCAGTTGCATTTTTTATTATTTTAAGTGGAGCAGTATCGGGATATTCTTCATATAATAAAGACATTGAATGTTCTTTCAAAGGGATATTGCTATACATGTGGAAAAAAATAAAAAAAGTATATCCTCTGTATTTTATTACAACTTTAATTGCGGTTATTTATACAGATATTCCAGGATTAATTGCAGCAAATGAATTTGCACAAACGAAATCATCAGTAATACAATTATTAAAAAATATTTTTTTGATACAGTCGTGGTTTCCAGAAAATTATTTTTCATATAATGGAGTAGGCTGGTTTTTGTCAACAATAATGTTTTTATATATTATAAATATTCCATTGCGAGCCATGGCTGGGAAAATACGAAGGCTGAAAAATTCAGATTATATTTTTGCAGGTGTTTTTATAGTAACGTTTGCTTGTGTAATAGTATATTGTTATTTTACTCAAAATACAAATACAGAGTATACACAATATATCTTACCGGTTTCAAGAACAGGAGAATATGTATGTGGAATGGCACTAGGGTATCTGGCATATTCTCTTACACAGAAACTGCAGCGTAGAGGAATTGATATAATTATATTCTCCATATTAGAAGCAGGTGCCGTAATGATATGGATTTATGCAATGTATATGCCGATAGAAATGTGGCAGTACAGAATAGTACATTGGCTTTTACCAAACTGTATGCTGCTTATGATATTTTTATTTGGCAGAGGAATATTTTCCAGATTATTTAGCGTTAGTATACTGAGGTATTTAGGGGATATTTCGTTTGAATGTTTTTTAATACATCAGCTGGTAATCCGTCAATATATAGCCTGTGGCGGGGCTCCGGCAATCAGTATTATTGGAAATGCATTTTCAATTATTTTTTGCGTGATTTGCACAGTACTGATGGCAGGGCTGATATCTAATGCAAAGTTAAAAAATAAAATAAATTAAATATGAATATGACACCCATTATGCAATCATGACAGCTTAAACATTATAAGAATTGCGTAATGGGTGTGTTTTATTTATGTAAATATGTTGTTCATAACAGAAAAAATGTAGTTGGTGCAAAAGATATATTTTTAAATACCAGATATGCTATACTGTTGTAGAGTGCGGAAATTTATAATATGATATTCCGTACAATATTTTTATTTTACATTACTATGGAAAAGGAAGAGAAATGAAATGAGGTTAGAGAAAGTAAAAACAGTTTTTGAACTCTCCAGAAATGATATAAAGGCGAGATACTCAAATTCATTACTGGGAATCATCTGGGCGTTTGCCATGCCCCTGATCACAATTCTGGTATTCTGGTATGTCTTTCAGCTTGGTTTTAAGAATCTCCCGGTAGGAAATGCTCCATATATCTTATGGTTTTCAGCGGCGTATGTTCCGTGGATATTTTTTACGGATGTCCTTACTACGGGATGTAACTGTCTGGTGGAATACAGCTTTCTGGTAAAGAAGATCAAGTTTGATGTAAGCATCATTCCAGTGATCAAACTGATATCAGCATTGTTTGTACATATCTTTTTTATCGTATTTATCATGGTTATGTGCCTGATCTATGGATATGATCTGAGTATTTATAATATCCAGGCAATTTATTATACATTTGCAGCAGGCGTATTTTCACTGGGACTGATCTGGCTGCTATCAGCAGTTACGGTATTTTTTAAGGATATGACATCCCTGGTAAATGTATGTGTACAGATTGGATTCTGGGTTACTCCGATCCTCTGGAATGAGGATACCATGGTAAATCAGAGTGTAAAGAATGCTCTGACATTAAATCCAATGCACTATATAGTGAATGGATACAGGAACAGTTTCATATATAAAAAATGGTTCTGGGAGAATCCACAGGAAACGATCTATTTCTGGGTGGCGACCCTGGTGATCCTTATTATCGGAAGGCTTGTATTTAAAAGACTAAAACCATTTTTTGCAGACGAGGTATAAAGAGTAATGAGTTCAGTTGTAGAAGTAATGAATATACGAAAAAAATATCCTCTCTACGAAAAAAAGAGAGATAAAATCCGAGAAGCATTTTCTGTGACAGGAAGAAAATACCACAAAGATTTTGAGGCATTAAAAGGAATTTCATTTTCTGTAGAAAAGGGAGAATGTGTCGGAATTATTGGATTAAACGGTTCAGGAAAATCGACACTTCTTAAAATATTAACAGGAGTCGTACAGCCAACAGCAGGTGAGATCAGAACAAATGGAAAGATTGCGGCTCTTCTGGAGCTTGGAGCAGGTTTCAATCCAGAATATACAGGAATGGAAAATATATATCTGAATACGCTGCTGATGGGCTACACAAGAGCACAGACAGAAGAAAAAATACCGGAAATACTGGAATTTGCAGATATTGGAGATTTTATCAATCAGCCGGTCAAAATTTATTCGTCTGGTATGTTTGTGCGTCTGGCATTTGCAATTGCAATTACCGTTGATCCGGATATCCTGATCATAGATGAGGCATTAAGCGTTGGAGATGTATTCTTTCAGCAGAAATGTTATAACAAAATTCGTGAATTTTCAAAAAAATCAACAGTTCTGATCGTATCACATGATCTGAATTCTATCACCAAGTTCTGCAAAAGAATCCTAGTCATGAATAACGGAGTACTGATTTATGACGGAAATGCAAAAGATGCGGTAACAGAATACTATAAAGTAAAACAGGGAAGTATACTGGGACAGAGCGTAAGAAAGCAGATCGAAGGAGTCTACGAGCTGGAAGTAAAGGACAAATTTATTAAGCCTGAAATCGAGCAGTACTCAGGAAAGATGGACGCAAAAATTGCTAGCTATTATTATCAGGTTGAGGAAACTCCGTTTGGGGAATACTGCGAAGCAGAAAAGACCATCTTTGTAAGAATGCTGGTTCAGACAGATCGTAAGATTGAAAGTGCAATTATTGGCTATCAGGTAAGAGATAAGTTTGGTAATGAAACTTTCGGCGAGACATCAATGACTTCCGGAAACGGAAGTGTAGAGATTGAACCGGGAGAAAGTATTATTTCATTCCAGTTTGTATGGCCGGAAGTAAGAGAAGGCGATTATTTTATCACACTGGGAATCGGGGAAGGTTTTGAGGTATTAAATCAGGTAGAGCAGTGCTGGATCAATCAGGCAATTCACATTGTAAACACCACACACAACAAACTGATATACGGTGTGTTTAATAATACAATGGAAAATTTCAGAATAGACAGGATATAAGCGATGGAAGACATGAAATGGATATATCACTCACCGGAATTTGAGTGTGATACATATAATTTGGAAATGATGAAGTATTCACCGTGGTCAGGCCACCGGTTATTTGCATACGATTATATCTGCAGCATGAAGCCGGATCGCATAGTGGAACTTGGAAGTTATTATGGATGTTCTGCATTTTCCTTCCTGCAGGCATTGAAAGATAATAATATGCAGAGTGCATTCTGGGCTGTTGACACCTGGGAGGGTGACAGCTTTACGGAGAATGACTATACAGAGAACATTTATCAGGCATACAGGGAAATACAGGATAAATGCTTCGAGAAGCAGAATGCGCATATGCTCCGCATGACTTTTGATGAAGCATATGAGAAATTCGAAGATCATACGATCGACCTGCTTCATATTGATGGTTCTCATACGTATGAGGATGTAAAGCATGATTTCCATAAATGGAAAGACAGAGTCAGAGAAGATGGAGTCATTTTTTTCCACGATGTAGGCGAGGATGATCTTTATGGCCAAAAGATGGGCTCGCACATTTTCTGGGAAGAACTAAAGAAAAGTTATCCGAATACGATGGAATTTCCATTCAGCTTTGGACTGGGCATCTTATTCTTTGATAAGGGCCGATTTGAAGAGTTTAAGAGAGCAGTTGATTTTAACTATTACCAGCGCAAGGCAAATATGGCGGCGGCAGAGTTTAAGGATATCCTGCGCAAGGACTTTTTCAGGCTGAGAGATCAGGCGAAATATATTGAATCTTTAAAACAGCAGGAGGAGATCAACCAGCAGCATCTGCACAGATATGAGGCAAATACGGCACAGAAAGATCAGTATATTCTGGAACTGCAGGGCAAGATCGAAGAACTGAATGAAACCTGTAAGAAGCTTTTTGCCGATATGAAAAAGAGCAGCAGCCAGTATGAACAGGATCTGAAAGAATATCAGAAAGGTGTCGAGGAGAAAGAAGCTTACATTGGAGAACTTCTTGAGACAATAAAGAAATATACAGATACCGACAGCGAGAAGACCGCATATATAGAGGAACTCTGCGGCACGATCGAGAAGTACCAGAAGAATACCGAAGGCAAAGATGCCTATATAGAAAAGCTCAATGAAGAAATACAAAAATACGCAGAAACTGTCGATGGAAAAGACCGATATCTCAAAGAACTTTCCGAAACTATACAGAAATACGAAGATACGGTAAAAGGAAAGGATACTTATATCGGAGAACTCAGCGAAACTATACAGAAATATCAGGATACTGTCGATGGAAAAGACCGATATATCAGCGAACTGGAACAGAGCCAGAAGGAGAAAGACGCACGTATCAGTGAACTGGAGAAAGAGTGTAGGGAGAAGGATGCTCGTATCAGAGAACTGACAGGGCAGAATGCAGTATTAGAAGAGACAATAGCTCATATTCCGCTGGGAAAATATGTACGGAAAAGGATGGAAGGAAAAAGTGAATAGTGTACGAAACAGACCACTGATCTCAGTGGTTGTTCCAGTATATAATACGGAACAGTACTTTGAACGGTGTATCGAAAGTATACTGAACCAGAGCTATAAGAATCTGGAAGTTATTATTGTAAATGATGGTTCACCGGGGAATATCCGGGAGCTTATGCAGCAATATAAGGAAGATAAAAGAGTTTATTTTGTAGATAATAAAGAGAATCGCGGACTGCTGAGAGCGCGCGTGTGCGGCGCAGAGAAGGCAAAAGGAAAATATATTGCTTTTGTGGACAGTGACGATTATCTTTCTTTCGATTTTTACAGATCACTGGTGACAAGAGCAGAGGAAACAGCAGCAGACATTGTGATCGGCAAAACTGTCTGGGATAACAATGGAGAAAAATATATCTATAATTATCATGAAAGCTGTTTCAATTTTGATGTCCTGGAAGGGGAAGAAATTCAGAGAAGATATTTTACTCAGGAAGCGCAGTGTTATTCATGGCATACGATCTGGAATAAATTGTACAAAAAAACATTATGGGACGCGTGTGCAGAGGAATTTGAAAGCGTACAGAATCATATTATCATGACAGAAGATATATATTTTTCGAGTGTTTTGTTTTCAAATGCACGGAAGCTGTCCCGGGTGGAAAATGATGCATATTTTTACTGCGTAAATGAGAATGCTTCAACAAATTCCGAAGGTATCAGGCTGGCAAGATTCAAAAAGAATATTGAAGATATTACTTATGTGTTTGAAAAAGCAGAAACCTATCTGAAGAAAAACGGGCTGAAACAGGAATTGCTGGATTCATTTCACAATGCGAGACTCCATTATGTGAGAATGTGGTCTCATCTGGCAAAATCCAGCTTTGAAGGAGACGAATTTACAGAAGCAGAAAAAGTCCTAAACAGACTTGGAAAAGAACGAAAACCAAAAGAAGTCAATGATTACTTCTTTGAAACAGTTCGAACTCCGTGGAACGGAGGGCTGGAATATATAAAAGAGCAGATCGCACTGGGAGAGCAGGAATATGTATCCTTTGATATTTTTGACACCCTGATCTCAAGACCGTTTTATTCACCGTCTGATCTCCTTCTTTTTCTGAACAGAGAATATGTGCGGGAAACAAAAAGAAATATTGAATTCAGTAAATTCCGGACAGAGGGCGAACAGCTTGCAAGAGAATATTATGGAAATAAATATGGCTATGCGGATATTACGCTGGAAGAAATATACAGTTATATAGAAATGCATTATCAGATGGACCACGAAGAAATTCAGAAGATGATGAAAAAAGAAAGAGAACTGGAAATCTCTTTTGCCGGAACCAGAAAAGCGGGAAAGGAATTATTTGAACTTGCTCTTGAGGCAGGAAAGAAAGTCCTCCTTGTGACCGACATGTATCTTGAAAGGGAAACTATTGAGAAGATACTCAGAAAGAATCAGATTTCCGGTTATCAGAAACTCTATATCTCCTGTGAAGAACGAAAGCTTAAATATGACGGAAGCCTGTTTTGTCATGTCCTGGAAGATATTAAGGCTGCTCCGGAGCAGTGTATACATATTGGTGATACCTGGAGAGCGGATATTGAAGGCAGCTCAAAAGCCGGAATGCAGGCAGTCTTTTTCCCGAAGGCAATTGATATCTTCGAGAATAAAATAGCCGACTGTGTGACAAACCATTGTTCAGATATAGGAGCGGGTGCAGGCGGAGATATGCTGGATTACGAAAAAGTAATCAAAAATCCAGGTTTCCGATGTATGCAGGCACTGGTGGCCAGAAGATATTTTGATAATCCATACAGAACTTTTAATCCGCAGAGCGATTTCAATATTGACCCATATCTGATCGGTTATTATCTGGTTGGAATGCATATGCTGGGTGTTGCAAAATGGATCGGTCAGGAAATAAAAAAACAGCACAGAGACCGAGTGGTATTTCTGGCACGTGACGGGTATCTTCCGATGAAAGTATTTCAGATTTATGCAGAGCACATGAATCCGGATCTGAAAACAGAATATATGCAGGCATCCCGTAAGGCATTGATGCCGGTCATGATACGCGATAAAGTTAATTTTTATCAGCTTCCGGTTGAATACAGAGGACATACACCACAGACACTTCTTGAAATTCTGGAGTTTGCGGCAGAAGATGGAAAAAAACTGGATGAGAAAGATCTGAATATGACACAGCCATTCCAGAGTCTGGCTGAGTTTCATAAATTTATTTCTCTTTTCCTTGAAAAGCTTTATTCTGAAAAAAAACATCAAAAAAGAAAAGAAATGGTCTGTGAGTACTATTCTGGATTGCAGAAGAGTGATATATTATTTGATATGGGATACAGTGGAAGAATTCAGGCTGCAATCTGTGAAGCAGCCGGCTTTCCGGTAGATGCCCTGTTCATCCATGAAGATTACGGAACCTCTGTTCAGAAACGCTATGAGAGTGGCTTTGACATACATTCCTTTTATGAGTTTCGTCCATCTGTCTCCGGTCTTATGAGAGAACATATCCTGTCAGATGTTCAGGGCAGCTGTATTGGATTTTCTCAGAATAACGGACAGACTGAACCAGTGTTTGAAGAACCACTGCATGATTATCCGGATCTGCATATTTTAAAAAGTATTCATGAAGGTGCCTGTGATTTTTCAGAAGAATTCTTCAGAGTATTTGACGGATATATGGAAACCGTAGATTATTCGGCACAGGAGGTATCACTTCCGTTTGAGGGATTTCTGGTACATCCGGCAAGAACCGATATGCATATTTTTTCAGAATCCTATTTTGAAGATCTTGTGTATGGGGCAGCTAAGAAAATCAATATCGAACAGTTTGCACTGAACTATCTGGAAAATCGGGGATATATATCACCTGTATGTACAGAGCCGGAGCCGGTAGAGCCTGATTACACAGATCTTCCGCTGATTGATATCATTAATCAGAGCTCAAAATGGAAAAGAGCTGCGATATGGATGACGCTTGATAAAAAGCGATTTATCGATAAAATAAAAATCAACATTAAAGAAATACTGAAAAGGGAAGGATAGGATAGCGAACATGGATTTCAATAAAATTTGCTATAACTGTATGAAAGAAAAAAGTCATGCGGATGGAAGCTGTCCGCACTGTGGATTTGACAATAGCACGTACCAGTGGAAGGAAAATGAGCTTCCGCCGATGACACCATTAAATGGAAAATATCTGATAGGGCGTGCACTGGGAGCCGGCGGTTTTGGTATTACTTATATTGCACTTGATCTTAATCTTCAGATTACAGTGGCAATCAAAGAATTATATCTGCGCAAGATGTCGGTAAGAGAAAGAGATACCAGTGTTTCCGTCAGTTCAAGAGACAGAGAATGCTTTGAAGACAATAAAAAACGTTTTCTTCAGGAAGCACGAGTTCTTGCAATGTTTAATGAGAAAGACAATGAAGGTATTGTCAATGTAAAAGAGTATTTTGAAGAAAATAATACTGCTTACATAGTAATGGAATATCTTGATGGCATGACCTTACGCAACAAGATAAAAGAAAAACCATTTACCTTTGAAGAAACAAAGAAAATCATGGAACCGATCTGTCATGCGCTGACAAAAATCCATCAGTTTGGTGTGGTGCATCTGGATGTCAGTCCGGATAACATTATGATGATGGGGAATGAAAGTGCAAAACTGCTTGATTTTGGTGGAGCAAAAAGTCTTTATACAGATGATGCAGCAGATTTTATATGCTACAAGATCGGATATGCGCCGCCGGAACAGTATATGAGAAATGGAAAGATCGGACAGTGGACAGATGTTTATGCAACAGCAGCCACAATGTATTTCTGTATGACAGGCAAAAAACCGGTGGAGTCCATGAAGAGACGTGTAAAAGATACTCTTGAAAAACCATCGAAACTGGGAGTGAAAATACCGTCAAAAGTTGAAAATGCACTGATGAAAGCGCTTGAACTGGAGCCGGGCAGAAGATTTCAGACGATGGAAGAATTCTGGAACGCAATCAATATAAAAAATCAGAAAAAGGGAGTTATGGTCGGAGTTACTGTAGGGATTGCTGCAATTGTTCTTAGTGCTGTATTGGTAGTTACGGGAGGAATCGGCCATACTCCAAAAGAAAAGGGTAAAACATTAGAAAGTGCGAAAACCACAGAAAATACAGAAGGAGCACAGGACGAAAAAGAAGACTCCGTGAGTAATGAAACAGATTCAGAGGCGGCTGATACAGAGGCTGACGTAAGGAATGTTGGCGATGTTATTTCGATGGGGCTTGGAACCTATATTCTTGAAAATGCAGCTGACAGAAATTTTATTGTCGGAATTGACAGTGGATTTTGTGATAATGGTGCAAGACTTTTGCTGAAATCCTATGAATATGGAAATAGAAATCGCATTTCTGTTACAGATGAAAATCAGGAAGATGGTTTTTATAATTTACGTGCTTCACATACAAATAGCTTTATCGAAACACAGGATTCTCAGGAAATAGGAACACCTCTGGCACAGTATGAAGAACTGTATGATATGGGTACGGAAAAATGGGCATTTGTATATTGTGGACATGACGATGAGACAAATATGGATGAAGTGATCATCAGAGATGCTGCGGGATCTGTCTTAGCTCCGAAAGATGGAGTTCTGGCAGATGGAACAGAAATTGTACTTACACAGGAAAATATGGAGGATGATTCTCAGAAATGGTATATGAGATGGAGCGAAAAAGATGCATCTGAACCAGATGTGCCGGTATACCATCAGGGCGATCTGGTAGAAAATATTTCAGGAATCAGATCAGTTGCTTCTCTGTTTAATACGGATTTCAGATTCTCTGTAAGTAGAGATACATTTTTTGAGGCACCAACATTAATTCTCTGGCAGAATGTCTGGGATCAGACGCAGCAATTTGAGTTTGTTCCTCAGGAAGAATCACGATACAAAATCTATCCGTTAGATCAGCTGGAGGGAGAACATAAATGTCTTGAATATCAGCCTGATACAAATATAATCAGTCTGGCAGATGACAGTGATAATGAAAATCAGCTGTTTCGGTTAGTTTATGCTGGATATAATACATATCTTATCCAAAGTTATAATGAAGCCGTTTTGGGATATGATCTTGGAGATGATGGAACTCCGTCAGGACGTGTAGTGCTTTCAAGACCATATGATGCAATAGCAGATGGTACAATGGAGACATGGTTGCTTGAAGAAATTCCACAAAATTAAATTATAGCCAGGTTTATCCTGGCTATAATTGTCAAAAAAGTTAAAACGGATGATATACTTGGAAAATAGAATGTTATGATAAAAAATAAAATTCAAAATACGGCAAATAAATATTGTATTTTTATAGCTGTCTGGATAATAATGCTTGTTGCAGTGTATATATTTAATTCTCCGGCTATACCGTTATATAATAAAAATATTTCGGTGGGAATTATTGCAACAGGTGAAAAAAACGAAAAGTCATTGGCAAACAATGTGACACTAAGTCAGATCATAGTAAATGGCAAGGAAGTTAATCTTGGAAAACTAGAGTATATAGCGGAAGAGCCTTGGACATATGATTCTCAAAATGATTTTTTATGCGCATTCAATGTGGATAAAAGTGCAGAATTATTTGTAAATCTGCTAGCAGTGCACAGTCTTGAATTTGTTTTTGTAGAAGAAAGAGGCTCAGGGTGCGCAGACATTTATATTAATGGAAAACTTTTAAAGAGTGTGGATCTTTATACAGATGCTGACTGGGAAAAAACATCAGTAAAATGTACAACAAGCATATGGATACTTCCAGAAGAACATATGGCGATGTGGCTGATGACATTCGGAATAGCAATGCTGATATTTATAGTAGTCATCAGACGGAATAAAAATCAAAAAACCACCGATATTATCTCAGTCAGGATCATACTGCATGCTTTTCTCGCATTATTTCTTGAGTTACTGGCAGTATTTGTACAGTACGGAACGGTCAAAGACAGCTGGGCCTATATTTCAGGTCAGACACATCTGTTCATAAAAACTGCCATTCTTCTGTTTCTTGTTATGCAGGTCCTCACCTGTATTTTCAAAAGAGTATGGCTTTCTTTTGGGCTTACAGCTCTTGGCGTGATAGTTCTGGAGACCATCAGCAACATAAAATTTTCCAACAGAGGAATGCCGTTACTGCCGTGGGATGTCTCCATGGCAAAAGAAGCGCTCAGTGTTGCCGGGAATTATGAGATGGCGATATCGCTCCAGGAAGTTGCGGCACTGCTGATCGCAGCAGGCACTGCAGTATTATTATTTTTCCTGGTGAAGAAGACCGGAAGGGAATCTGGCATTTGGGGCATTTTAAAGCGTCTGGGAAGTGCTGTTGTTATCTGTGCCTGTATCGTCTTTTATGTATACACTGGTTTTGTTCGGAATGTTTCTGAGGAAAGTGATAGCACTTACAGGACATTCAAGGTGGAAGATCAGTACGAAGCCAGAGGATTTGTGCCTGCATTCCTGGAGTATCTGTCTTATGTAAACCCTGCTGACAAGCCGCAGAAATACAATGAGACAACGATGGATACGATCAGTGCGAAATATGCGGATGGCAGTGCTGCGGGTGAAACACAGCAGACAGAAACTCCGAATATCATCGCGATCATGAGTGAATCTTACTGGGATGCTTCAAGACTGGATACAATCAAAATGGATGAACCATTATTGCCGGTTTACGAAAACCTCAAGAAAGAGGGTATGTACGGAGAGCTTTTTCCACATGTTTTGAATGGTGGAACGGTAGTGAGCGAGTTTGAATTTCTGACAGGATTCAGTGGAGAATTTTTGCCAAGCGATTATATGATATATGGAAGGTATCTCAAAAAAGATTTTTATTCAGCAGTAGAAATTCTGAAAAATCAGGGGTATGAGACAATGGCTTTTCATCCATACCTGGCATCAAATTATAATCGTGAAAATGCATATATCAATATGGGATTTGAGCAGAGATTTTTTGAAGATTCATTTGAAAATCCCAAGATCATAAGAAATTACATATCAGACGAATCCATGTATCAGAAAATGATCAGTGAATATGAAAACAGACCAGACAAAAATCACCCGGTGTTTATGTTTGGTGTTACCATGCAGAATCATGGCGGATACTGGAAAGAGAATATTTATGAAGAGAAAAAAGTAAATTTCTCAACAGATGTATATGGTGAAGTTGCCGCAGACTGTCTGGAGGATCAGCTTACAGGTCTTCATGAATCTGACAGGGCACTGGGAGAACTGGTGGATTATTTCAGGTCTGTGGATCAGAATACAATTATTATCTATTTTGGAGATCATATGAGTGATGCCGGTCCGAAGAACGATCGTGTCCTGGAAAAGTCTTCCTGGATCGGGAATGAAGCGGAATATGATTATGAAACACACAGGGTTCCGTTTCTTGTATGGTCAAATTTCAGAAATGACAGCGAAGATGCAGGAATTATGGAAATGGGAGAACTTCTGCCGACAGTTTTTGAAAAGTATAACCTGAGGAGTACGAAATTCTGGAAATATCTTCTGAAAGTAAAGAACTGTTATTCAGCAGCAGACTCATCAATCATTGTTTCAAAAGACCGCAGTTACAGGAATATCGCAGAAATAACAGAGGAAGAAGCTGCCATGCGTGAAGAGTACAGATTGCTGCAGTATGATTATATTTTTGGAAAACGGTATGCAGATAAATTTTGGGAATATTAAGAGGGAGAAACTGGTTTAAAAGCGTATGAAAAAAGCATTGATTGTTACACATGTAAGTGGATTTCTGCTTAAATTCTGCATGAATGATGTGGAAATCCTGCAGAAAATGGGCTATGAAGTGCATTATGCATCGAACAGAAATGAAAAGGGATATCTGTATGAGGAAACACAGCTTAGTGAACGAAATATTATTTTTCATCATGTTGATATTGCCAGATCACCATATATGTTCAAGATGAATTTTCAGGCACTGAAGCAGCTGATAAAGATTATTAATGAGGAAAATATACAGCTGATCCATTGCCATACACCGGTTGGAGGAATGCTTGGGCGTCTGGCAGGACGTTTCTGCTCACTGAAAAAGAAACCAAAGGTTATTTATACAGCTCATGGATTTCATTTTTTTAAGGGAGCTCCCCTGTTAAATAATACAATATTTTACAGTGTAGAAAAACTGCTGGCACCATTTACAGATGCAATTGTGGTTATCAACGAGGAAGATTACATAAATGCCCGGAAGCTTCATCTAAGAAAAGGCGGCAGGGTATACAAAATGCCCGGAGTCGGGATTGACAGAGAACGATTTTTTCCAGCAGGAGAAGAGGAAAAACAAAGCCTCAGAAAGAAATTTCAGATTCCGGAAGATGTATTTATGATTTTGTCTGTTGGTGAGCTCAATGAGAATAAGAATCATAAAGTAGTATTGGACGCAGTTCAGAAAATCAAAAAAACAGAAGAAGCGACCGGACGCGATGAAAAGATATGTTATGGTATCTGCGGAGATGGCTTTTTCAGAAACGAAATCCGGGACTATGCGGCAAAACTGGGGATTAACAGCAGAGTATTTTTCTGGGGATACTGCCATGATATACGTCAGTATTATGCAATGGCAGATCTTACGATCTTCCCGTCAATCCGAGAAGGACTGGGAATGGCAGGGATAGAATCCCTGGCAATGGGAATTCCGGTTCTGGCAGCAGACAATCGTGGAACGAGAGAGTATATGGTCAATGGCAAAAATGGTTTTGTGTATAACTGCCGGGATGTAGATGGTTTTTTAAGAGGAATTTATTCCATTAAAAATATGAGTGCAGATGACAGGAACCAGATGAAAAAATACTGTTGTGATTCCGTAGAGAAATTTGATACAAAATATGCAAGACAAATGCTTCAGAAAATATATAAAGAAACAGAGAGAGCGATGCAGAAATGAGTCAGGTACTGGTCAGTGTGATCATGGGAACTTATAATCCGGACTGTGAAAAACTGAAGAAATCGGTAGAATCCATTATTACTCAGACATATACAAACTGGGAACTGCTGCTTTACGATGATGGATCAGAAAAGAATACAGCAGGGAATATCAGGAAAATAGCAGAAACGGATCCAAGAATACGCTATGTGTGCGGCGGTGAGAACAGAGGACTGGCTTATGCATTGAATGTCTGTATCGTACAGGCAAAAGGTGAATACATAGCCAGAATGGATGATGACGATGAGGCTTTTCCGGAGCGTATCGAAAAACAGGTGGCATTTCTGGAAGAGAATCCAGAATATTCCTGGACAGGCTGCGCAGCGGAACTGATAGATACAGATGGCTGCTGGGGAATCGCAATGCGGCCGGAATGCCCGGACAAAAAAGCGTTTTTGAAATATTCTCCATATATACACCCTGGTGTTATATTCAGGAGAAATGTTCTGAAAGAAGCAAATGGATACCGTGATTCTATGTGGACTGCCAGATGTGAGGATTATGAATTATTTATGCGACTTACAGCCAGTGGACACAGAGGATATAACATGCAGGAAACGCTGATCCGATACAGAGAGGATTCTAAATATCTGAAAAGGCGGTTCAGGTACTGTTTTTCAGAGATGCTGATACGTATTCAGGGATTTTACCGGCTGAAACTGTTTGGAATACAGACAATACCATATATTTTAAAGCCGATAGTGGTATATGTGGCATCGCGCTTTCCGGCAGTAGCACAAAAGATCAGGCGGTACAAAAACAAAAAGAGGAAAACAATCAGATAATGAAAATAGAAAAACACGCCGAAAAGTATCGAAAACAATTGAAAAAATCAGAGATTTTTTACAGACCATACCAGAATCAGGAATGTCAGAAAACAGTAAACTGTGTTGATGACTATGTGCTGGCACCGATGCTGAATCTGTTTGTCATCTGGCTTCTGGAAGAGGCAGTACGTTATAAGATCAAACATTTGTTTTTCCTGGCCCGGGACAGTTATCCAATCTATAAGATTGCCAGACGTTATTGCGAGAAACTTCATCTTGAATTGGAGTGCAGTTATTTTTACTGTTCCAGATACTCACTCAGAGTGCCCATGTATGCAGAGAATCTTGAAGAAGCACTGGAACATGTCTGTCGCGGCGGCATTGATGTATCCCTTCGAAAGATTCTGATCCGTTCAGGATTTGAACCGCGGAAAGCAGAGAAACTGAGGGAATATTTTGAAATTGAACGGGAACTGGATGATATTATTCCATATCCGGAACTCAGAACAATGAAAAAAGAGCTTTCAGAAAACAAAAGATATATGGAAATGCTGAAAAATGTATCAATGGAAAAAAAAGACAATGTCTGTAAATATTTCAGGCAGGAAGGAATGCTGGAAGAAAGAACAGGTATTGTTGACAGTGGATGGACAGGTACAACACAGAAAAGTATAAATGAAATCCGAAAAAAGTGTGGATGTACGACAGAGGTAGAGGGATTTTATTTTGGATTATTTGAGACACCTGTGGGATGTGATCCGCAAAAGTATCATTCCTTTTATTTCTCACCAAAGAAGGAAATCATGAATAAAGTGTTTTTTAGCAACTGTTTCCTGGAAACAATTTTGAGTGCACCGCACGGAACCACAGTGGGATATGAAGAAAAGGACAGCAGGATGGTTCCCATACTGGCATCTTACAGAGCACAGAATAAAGAGAAGACAGAGCACTTTTTTGAAGTATTAAGGAAATATACAGATAAAATGCTGCATTGTTGTTCAAAAAGTGATATTGAACATGTGAATATCAAAAAGAACAAGAAGATTCTGCAGAAATCATTGAGACGTTTTATGTGGGATCCTTCAAGAGATGAAGCATATTATTATGGAACTTTGCAGTTTTCAGATGATCTTCTGGATGATCATATGCAGGATCTGGCGGTTCCCATGTCAGAAAAACAGCTTCAGGAAAATCATTTTGGAAATAAGCTTCTGACTGCATTTGGTATCCGTAGGAAACATATCCATGAAAGTGCATGGTACGAAGCCAGCGCGACAAGAAGCGTTCATATCGGAATAATGCATAAATTCAGTTATTCCTGCTACAAAATATTCAGTTACATAAAGAAGGGAATTCATTTTTAACAGAGATGCGTTGGAATATATTTTTATATAACAAACTGGTGAACCGTGTTCCCGGGATAAAAGAACGATATCAGATATACAGAGACAAAAAAACAGGTATACAGAGAGCGTTTGCCTGGGGCTATCTTATAAATCTGAATATAAAGTATTATATTTTTAAACAGAACAAATTAAATACAACTACAGATCTTGAACATGACAGAAATATAGAACTGCCGGAGTGTCCGGAATCAGTTAACTGCCAGAGCTGTTCTGTGGAAGAACTGGCAGAAAAACTGAAAAAAGCTGATATTATCTCGTTTGACGTTTTTGATACTTTGATTCTGAGAAGATTTGGAAAACCGGAAGATACGTTCTGGCTGATGCAGAGAGAACTGTTATATCCGGATCTGAAAAGGATCAGACAGCATTCTGAGTATCTTGCACGGCAGGATCGCCTGAAGCGGGAGAAAGATTCAGAAGTTACACTGGAAGAAATATGGAAAAAAGCAGAAGAACTTAGTGGAATTGAAGTTCAGGTGGGAATGAAAGCAGAACTGAGAGCTGAACAGAAAGCCTGCTATGGAAATCCATATTTTCTGGAACTGGTGAAAATCCTGAAAAAAATGGGTAAAAAAATGATCATATGTTCTGATATGTATCTGAGCAGAGAGAATATCAGGGAATTATTGCATCATTGTGGATATCCGGAGTTTGAAGATTATTTTGTTTCTTCAGATTACAGAGCTTCCAAGTGTGAGGGAGATCTTTATGATATTGTTTTGAAAAAGTACGGTACAGACAGACGATATTTTCATGTCGGCGATAATGAGTATTCCGACATAAAAAAAGCCCGGGGTAGAAAAATCGAGGCTTTTCATTACAGTAATGTCAATGAGCAGGGAAAATCTCTCAGAGCAAGAGATATGTCTCCGGTCATGCGTTCTGTATATGCAGGTCTTGTAAACGGACATCTGTACAATGGGCTCAAAAACAGAAGCAGATTATATGAATTTGGCTATGTATATGGTGGACTTTTTGTAACAGGATATTGTCAGTTTATTCATGATTATGTACAGAAAAATAAAACAGATAAGATTTTGTTTCTTGCCAGAGACGGGGATATTCTGAATCAGGCATATAAGCTTATGTTCCCGGAAGAAAAAGAAAAATGTGAGTATGTATACTGGTCCAGACTGGCGTCTACCAAGATGTGTGCAGAATATTTTAAAGCACATTATATTCAGCGTATGGTTCAGCACAAGGTTAATCAGGGATACAGAATCAGTAAAATTTTTGAGACAATGGGTCTGGAAGATATGCTGGAGACTTTTTTAAACGAAGTGTCCGGATCTTATAAACGAGATGACATTCTTGATGCAAAGATGTCAGAAAAAGTGATAGAGTTCCTGAATGTTCATTGGAAGGAAGTCTGCAGACATTATAATGCTGAAATTGAAGAGGGCAGAAAGTATTATGAAGCAGCACTGAATGGAGCAGAATCTGCAGTAGCAGTGGATGTTGGATGGGTAGGCAGCGGAGCTGTTACATTGAAATATCTCGTTGAAAAAGTATGGAAAATGAATTGTACCTTGAATGGACTTGTTGCAGGTACCTGTGATGCTAACGGTGTTGATTATGAAATCACGGGAATCCAGTTTGCAGCAGGCGATCTGGAAAGCTATTTGTTTGCAGCAGATAATAACAGGGATATCTGGAAAGAACATGATGCATCAAGAGGACACAATCTTATTGTGGAATTACTTTTATGTTCCGGAAATGCTTCTTTCCGGGGCTTTATCAGAGATAACGACGGGAATTACAGATTCAGCCAGTCAAGGGAAAAAATAAACAGTGATGAAGTTCAGAGTGGCATTCTGGATTTTGTAAGGGATTTTCAGTCTCATCCATTATCAGATATCCGTATTTCAGGAAGAGATGCAGTTGCGCCGATCGCAGTTTTGTATCATAATGAAAATTGGATCCAGAGTATGATAAAGGATACAGAGATAAAAGCGAATGTAGAGTAGAAATGCCTGAATGAAGGAGGTTCATGATGAATAAGAAACAGAAGGTAACATCGATCATTTTAAAAGCGTTTGACAGAATTTTCTCAGTAACGGCAGTTCTGACGGCAATTCTTTTATTTCAATCACTGACCAGTATGGATATGCTGCCACAGAAATACACGGTAGCGGTAGCAGTGCTCATAATTGTGCTGATTGGTCTGTCGATTGCCATGCAGTTTGGAAAAAAGACAAAAGTGGTATCGGCAGTTCTGTTGATACTTTTTACGGTAGTGTTTGCAACTGGTAATTTTTATCTGCTTCGTTCCTCGGATACACTTGAAAAAATGACTGCTTCAGAGACAAGTACAGATGTGATTGAGTTATATGTACTTAAGAATAACAGTGCATCCAAGATTACAGACATAAAAGGCGATGGTAAGGTAGGAATCCTGAAGGATCTGGACAGAAAAAATACAGATACAGCAGCTGCAGCTGCTTCAGAAAAAGCAGGAACAAAACTGACTACAGTAGAATATAAAAATGCAGACCAGCTTGTAAATGCACTTGTTGATAAAAAGGTAGATGCGATTCTTCTTAACAGTGCATATCTTGCACTTGTAAATGAAAAAGAAGACGGAAGTTCTGCTGCTGATGAAGTGAAATCTGTATGGTCATATGAAATAGAACGAAAACTGGTAATACAGGATCAGAAACAAAATGATATAAAAGAAAATTCAGAAAAAAGTGCTGATACAGAAAAGAACAGTACGAAAAAAGAGAAGGCGAAATCAAAGAATAAAAGCAGTAAAGATACTTCAAAAGCAGAGAAAAGCATTGCAGATGAACCGTTTGTACTTTATGTGAGTGGAAATGATACAGAGGGAGAACTCAAGGCAAATGGAAGAAGCGATGTGAATATGCTGATCGTGGTAAATCCGAAGAAAGGAAAACTCCTGCTGGTAAATACTCCAAGAGACTATTACGTGACACTGGCAGGAATCGGAGAAACGGACAAACTTACACACGCAGGAATCTATGGCGTCGATGAATCTATGAAGACTCTTGCAGGATTATATAATATACCGATCCAGTATTATGTAAAACTGAATTTTACAGGATTTGAAGAAATCATAGATGCGCTTGATGGTGTAACGGTAGAAAGTGACGTAGATTTTACTGTGGCGAACTGGCATTTTGTAGTTGGTGAAAATAATCTGTCAGGAATCGAGGCACTTGCATTTGCAAGGGAACGTTATTCTTTTGCAACAGGAGACAGACAGCGAGGCAAAAATCAGCAGGCGGTTATCAGAGGTGTTGTAAAGAAAGTATGCTCTCCGGCAATTCTGACAAATTATCTGGATCTTCTTCATGCAGCAGAAGGTACCGTTGAAACGAATATGGAGATGAAGGATATCACAGCTCTTGTAAAATTCCAGCTTGATAAAGGAATTGAATGGGATATCGAATCCATATCAGCAGATGGAACAGGAAATCAGCAATATTGTTACTCTGCCGGAGGAAAGGGTTACGTGATGATTCCGGATGAAGCATCTGTAGAAGCTGTCAAATCAAAGTTGAATGAGATATTGAAGTAAAAATCTATAAGAGTAAGCGAAACACAATGCAGCCAGAGATACTGCATTGTTGTTCTTCGCAGAAAGATGGTACAGGAATATGATCAAAGAGCAGTTAAGAGCAGCCAGTTATTCTATACTGGGAGATCGCTCTTCGCAGCAGGATGCGGCCGGACTGGAATGGTCAGATGAGAATCTGCTTGTGGCAGTCTGTGATGGCATGGGTGGCATGCAGGGAGGCGAAATCGCCAGTCAGACAGGAATTGCGACGATTTCTGATAAGTTTCGAAATCGGAAACCGGTCATAGAGAGTGAAACGCCGGTATGGCTGCAGAGGTGTTTTGACAAAGCCGATCATGAAATATGCAGTCTTTTGGATTCTGATGGGAGAGCATTAGGAGCCGGCTCAACCGTTGTTGCCGCAATGTTCTGGGAAAATCGACTGTATTGGGGATCAGTTGGTGACAGTATCATTTATTATATCAAAAATGGAAAGATTACGGCATTAAATACATTGCACAATTATCATTTGTGGATTGATGAAATGTTGAAAAAAGGAGAACTGAGTCCTGAAAGGGAGGCTGCCGAAAGAGAAAAAGGAGCAGCTTTGATCAGCTTTTTGGGAATCCGCGGACTTCCGCTCATAGAAACAAATCAGCAGCCGATTCCAATGGAGTCTGGTGACATACTGCTGCTTGCCAGTGATGGGTTGTATAAAAGTCTTAATATGCAGCAGATTGCAGAAATTGCAGAGACAAGCGGTGGAGATATGGAGCTGGCATCCAGAAGACTCTGTGAAGAAGCCTGTCGGTGTGCTGTAAAGAAGCAGGATAACACAACCGTAGTTGCAGTGATGTGTGTATAGTATGGAAGGGAAATTATGACGAAGATTGTAAGATGTGTAAATGGACACTTTTATGATGCACAAAAATTCGATGAATGTCCTTATTGTAACAAGGTGACAGAAAACAGAATGGAAATAGAGCAGTATACAACTGAAGGTGGCAGACGATTTACCAGTCATTCGACAGACAGAAATTTTGAAACACCACAGTCATTTGATCCTGTAAGTTCTTATGAACAGAATAGTATCTCAAGGAGTATGAGATCTGTTTCCAGAAGTCTGAATTCTGTTTCCAGAAACAGAATTGAAGAAGTTGATGAGGACGATGATCCGGTTACAGTAGGAATATTCAGACATCAGGAGCAGGGAAATGAGCTGATAACGGGATGGCTGGTATGTGTAGAAGGACCGGACAGAGGAAGAGATTATCGGATCAGACATGGAAATAACTGGATTGGAAAAAGTTATAACAGTGATATCTGCATCGATGGGGATACAGACATTGCATATGAAAAACATTGCGCAGTAGTATATGATGCTAAGAGTAATACATTTTTCATTACACCTGAAAAGGGAACAGTTACATATGTAAATGGACAGACACTGAAGAATCCACAGAAACTGGAGACAGGAGATTCTATCAAAATAGGTAAAAGTGAGTTTGAATTTATTCCATTTTGCAGAGAAGGACATGTTTGGGAATGAGAAAAATCTGATAATGGAATATATTTATTCAGGTTAAGGTAAAGATGGAACAAACGGAGGAATAGTGCAATGAAACTTACAAAATGCAGGAATGGGCATTTTTATGATGCTGAGAAATTTTCAACATGTCCGCGTTGTATGGGAAATGCAGGCATTGGAGTAAATGATAATTCTGTGACTGCCGGTGGAATGCGTGGAAGAAATATTGAACCAGAGGATGATGAGGCAACCGTTCCAATCTGGTTTGAGAACCCGGATGATTTTCTGAAAGAGGATGCAGCGCCGACCGTAAGTACGGTAAGTACGAAACAAAATTTGAATCATGTGCAGGCAGTTGCAGCAGATCGTAAACGAGTTGTGGGATGGCTGGTATGCACAGAAGGAAGATACAGAGGCCAGAGTTTTAATCTTTATCATGGAAAAAATTACATTGGACGTAATTCGGATATGGATATATGTCTGAAAAACGATCCTTCTGTATCCAGAAATCGTCATGCAATTATCTGCTATGATTCAAAAGAAAGAATATTTTTTGCTCAGCCAGGGGAATCGCGTGAATTGTTTTATGTAAATGACAGTGTGGTTCTGAGTGACGTGCAGCTAAAAGACAAAGACCGCATTTCAGTAGGAGAGGCAACGCTTGTTTTTGTACCATTCTGCAGTGAGGATTTTACCTGGTAATCGAGAATAAACAAAATACAAAAAAATGTATTGATAAACAAAAATTTTGGTGTTATGATGAGAAAAATACTGAACGGAGGGTTTTATCTATGAAAACACTTGAAACAAAAAAGGCACCAGCTGCAATCGGACCATATTCCCAGGCTAAAATGGTAGGAAACTTTTTATTTGCATCCGGACAGATTCCGGTAGATCCGGCAACAGGTGAAGTTGCAGGCGACAAGATTGAAACTCAGGCAGAGCAGTCCTGCAAAAACGTAGGTGCAATCCTTGAGGAAGCCGGACTTGGATATGACAATGTTGTAAAAACAACATGTTTCCTTGCTGATATGGCTGACTTCGCTGCATTCAACGCAGTATACGAAAAATATTTCACAAGCAAACCGGCTCGTTCCTGTGTTGCTGTTAAACAGCTTCCAAAGAACGTACTCTGTGAAGTAGAAGTGATCGCAGTAGCTGAATAATTTAATAATAGCAAGTTTGAGCTGCCCTTGTTATGAGGGCAGCTCTTTTTTTCTGGATCCAAATGAGTGCTTCAGGATTTTACAAAAATTTTATATAGAAATGATGTGAACTGGATAGAAACGCAATTTTGAAAGTGTTACGATGATTTCCGAAAATAATATTGATTTTGGAAAAGGAGTGCATGAGTTTATGATAAAAACCTATGTGATAGATACCAATGTACTGATCCAGGCACCATACGCATTAGAATGTTTTGAGGATAATGATCTTGTTATTCCATTAGTTGTCCTTGAAGAATTGGATGGCTTAAAGAAATCGGATGGAGAAAAAGGTGCTAATGCAAGAACTGCTGTGCGGAAACTGGAAGGATACAGACATAAAGGTGATTTATTGCAGGGTGTGGAGCTCCCCGGAGGAGGCATCCTTAAAATTGAAAAGAACTTTGTTCATGTGGAACTGCCGCCGGATCTCCCGGATGACAAACCGGATAACCGAATCCTGAAAGTATGCAAAGGACTCTCAGAAACAAAAAAAGATAAGCAGGTCATACTTGTAACAAAAGATATTGTGCTGCGTCTGAAGGCACAGATTTTGGGAATTAAGGCAGAAGATTTTGAAAGAGAGCAGATTTCGGACGATGATGCCCAGTACACCGGACGTATAGAAGTGTATATCCCGGAAGATAAGGTCAAGGAATTTAAAAAGAAAGGAATTCCGCTTTCTGAAGCTTATCAGAGTGACGAAGAGGGAAATCATATCATTCCGGTATTTCATGAGAATGAGTTTGTTATTCTGAAACCAGATCAGTCTACAAAGAAGACACTTCTTGGAAGAGTATCCGGGAATAAAATTGTCGCACTGGTTTATAAAAAAAGCAAACCATATGGAATATCACCGAGAAACGTCGGACAGTATTTTATGCAGGAAGCTCTCATGACTGATGCAAAAGAAGCACCTCTTATCATTATCAAAGGTATGGCTGGCACTGCAAAAACCTTTTATTCACTTGCTGTCGGAATGGAAAAGGTTTACAACAATCCGTCTCAGGAATATCGCCGGGTGCTCGTGTGCAGACCAAATGCACAGTTTGACGATGATATCGGATTTCTGCCAGGTGATGAAAAAGAAAAAATAGCGCCTCTGATGCGTCCGGTCATTGATAATCTGGAACAGATCCTTGACTCAGATGAAAAGAAACGATATGAGGATGAAGAAGAGTTAAGTGATAAGATAACAGAGGTTTTTGAGCGCGGAATTATTCAGACGGAAGCATTGAATTTTATCAGAGGAAGATCAATCGCAAAGACCTATCTGATCATCGATGAAGCACAGAATATGACGCCAAATCAGGTAAAAGGTATTATCACAAGAGCCGGTGAGGGAACCAAGATCATATTATTGGGAGATCCTCAGCAGATCGACAAGCCATTTCTGGATGAAAGAACCAATGGTCTGAGCTATGCGGCAAAGCATATGATGGACAGCCCACTTTGCTGGCAGATTACATTATCAGCAGAAGAGTGTGAGCGTTCCGTGCTTGCAATGGATGCAATACAAAGACTCTGATCAAAAGTCATGCGCGGGTATAAAGAAAGGAATTATTTTGAAATATAAGGAAATTGCGAATAATAAGGAAATTAATGCATATTTAAAGAAAGGAAATGAAAATCTCGGACAGCTTGGATTTACAGATCATTCCCAGGCGCATTGTGTGCAGGTAGCACATCAGGCAGGAAAAATCCTCAAGCGTCTTGGATATTCAGAACATGAGATTGAACTTGCTAAAATTGCCGGCTATATGCATGATATAGGAAATGCAATCAACCGGAATCATCATGCAGAATACGGAGCACTTCTTGCAAATGATCTTCTGAAAGATACTAACATGTCTCTGGAAGACCGGGTAACGGTTATATCGGCAATCGGGAATCATGATGAATCTACAGGCAGTCCGGAAGACGTCATATCAGCGGCGCTGATCATAGCAGATAAGACGGATGTACGAAGAAGTCGTGTCCGCCAGAAAGAAAGAGCAGCTTTTGATATCCATGACCGCGTAAACTATGCAGTTACCGATTCAAAGCTGAAGATAGATGAAGAAAAATCAGTGATCGCACTGAACCTTCAGATTGATGAAAATATTTGTTCTATGTATGATTATTTTGAGATTTTTCTTGAGCGGATGATGTTCTGCAGAAAATCGGCAGAGATACTTGGAACAACTTTCAAATTAACGGTAAACGGACGCAAGGTGCTGTAATTACTCCCTCTGGACCTGAATGGTTCAGAGGATTTTTTGTCTTGTTTTTTCCTGATTCTCAGGTATATTATAAGAAGAAATAAATATTCAGCAAGTCAGGAGGAAGCATGGCAAAGAAGAAATTTTATGCGGTAAAACAGGGAAGAAAAACAGGAATGTTCCTCACCTGGGATGATTGTAAGAAGCAGGTAATGGGATATCCCGGAGCAATATATAAGAGTTTTGGCACAGAAGCAGAAGCAAAAGAATATCTGGGAATCAGTGGCACAGCGGCTGGAAACTTCAGTGAAGGGAATATGTCAGCATCAGATGGAATGCAGTCCGTAAATCCGGCATCTGATGCGGTGGAAATTTATGTAGACGGAAGCTATCACGCAGCAACAAAAGAATTTTCTTATGGAATGGTGGTTCTGATCGATGGACGAGAGGAAAAGTTTTCTCAGAAGATGACTGATCCGGAACTGGCACAGATGCGAAATGTAGCCGGTGAGATCAAAGGAAGCGAAGCAGCGATGCAGTACGCTCTGGATCATGAGATCCCGGCAATTATCATTTATCATGATTACCAGGGAATCGCGAGCTGGTGCAACGGTGACTGGAAGGCGAATAAAGCCGGGACGATCGCATATCGCGACTTTTATCAGAAGGCAAAACAGAAGGTGAATATTGAATTCCGTAAAGTTAAGGGACACTCCAATGATAAATATAATGATATGGTAGATGAACTTGCAAAAGAAGCACTTGGAATCCATTGACAAAGCCCATTGTGCGACGTATACTATCACTGTCTCCGGCAAAACCGGAGCAGAACTTTTTGAGGAGGATACTATCATGAAAAACAACAGCAGTATCAAAACAGTGGTTGCTGTCGGAATCGGCGCAGCACTGTTCTTTGTACTTGGACGTTTTGTTGCAATACCGAGCCCGGTGCCGAACACAAACATCAGCCTTCAGTATGCAGTTCTTGCACTTCTGGCTGTAATGTACGGACCGCTGGCAGGAGGTCTGATCGGATTCATCGGTCATGCGCTGATCGATCTGTCATGGGGTGGAAGCCCGTGGTGGAGCTGGGTTATCACATCTGCATTTGTCGGTGTGGTTATCGGTCTTTTTGCCAAAAAACTTGATGTTCAGGAAGGTGAGTTTGGCAAAGGCAAGGTTGCAGTATTTACAGTTGCCAATGTGATCGCTCATGTACTCGGATGGATCGTTGTTGCACCGGTACTTGATATCCTGATTTATGCAGAGCCTGCAAACAAGGTATTTGCTCAGGGTGTATTTGCAGCAGTTTCCAACACAGTTACAGGTGTGATCGTAGGTGGACTTCTGATTCTGGCATTTACAAAGACAATTGCCAAGAAGGGTTCTCTGGAACAGGAATAAAAGATGGTGTCTGCTGTCTATGATGGGTATAAGTAAGGTGGACAGCAGCAAGAAAAAGCCGTTTCATGCAGCTTACATGGCTTATGAAAAGGCTTTTTCTATTGTATTGGATAGTATTCTCAAATCATTTTGTAATTATTAAATTGTTATTATAAATTTTGAGGTGTTTAAATGACTGAAAAGAAATCCCCTGTTATTTCATTCAAGGATTTTTCATTCCAGTATCGTGCGCAGAAAAAACCTACGCTGACTGGAATCAATCTGGATATCTATCCGGGAGAAAAGGTACTGATCGCGGGTCCTTCCGGAAGTGGCAAAAGTACTCTGGCAGGATGTGTTAATGGCCTGAATCCATTTTCCAATCCGGGAGAATGCAAAGGTAGTCTGATTGTTGATGGAGTAGATGCTCCGAAGAGCAGTATATTTGAGTTGTCTGCGCATGTAGGTACTGTTCTGCAGGATCCGGACGGACAGTTTATCGGATTGACAGTAGGTGAAGACATTGCATTTGCATTGGAAAATAGTTGTACACCTCAGGACGAAATGCATGCGATCACCAGACATGCAGCTGAACTGGTTGGAATCGAGAAGCATCTTGACTATGCACCGCATGAATTGTCTGGCGGACAGAAGCAGAGAGTCAGTCTGGCCGGTGTTATGGTGGATGACGTAAAGATTCTTCTGTTTGATGAGCCGCTGGCAAATCTTGATCCTGCAGCAGGTAAACAGGCAATCGAACTGATCGACGAGATCCAGAAAAAAACGGATACTACAGTCTTAATCATTGAGCATCGACTTGAAGATGTTTTATGGAGAAATGTGGACCGTATTGTGCTGGTAAATGAAGGAAAAATACTTGCAGATATGACTCCGGATGAATTGCTTTCTACGAGTCTTCTGGCTGATAATGGTATCAGAGAGCCGCTTTATGTGACTGCAATGCGTTATGCGGGAATTGAGATTACCAAAGAAAAGAGACCTTCGCATGTTAATTCAGTCGTTCTCGATGAAGCAGACTGCAAAAGACTGCAGAACTGGTTTGAGGCACAGAAAGTGAAGGAAGATACAGAGGAACGGGAAAAGCTTCTGGAAGTCAGAAATCTCAGTTTCGGATACACGAAAGAACACCAGACTCTTCGGAATGTCAGCCTTTCCATTGATAAAGGTGAGATGGTTGCCATTGTGGGACGAAACGGAGCCGGAAAATCGACATTTTCCAAGCTGGTCTGCGGATTTGAAGATCCAGATTCCGGAGAAATTCTTTTTCATGGAAAAGATCTGTTAAAAGAAAATATTCGTCATCGTGCAAAATATATCGGATATGTCATGCAGAATCCAAATCAGATGATTTCCAAAACGATGATCTATGATGAAGTGGCGCTGAGTCTTCAGAAAACCGGAAAATCAGAGGAAGAGATCAGACAGAAAGTAGAAGAAACGCTGAAGATCTGTGGACTTTATCCCTTCCGTAACTGGCCGGTATCAGCACTCAGCTTCGGACAGAAGAAACGTGTGACGATTGCCAGCGTGCTTGTACAGGATCCGGAACTGATCATTCTGGATGAGCCGACTGCCGGACAGGATTTTAAACATTATACTGAGATTATGGAATTCCTGCGTAAGCTCAATGATCGTGGTGTAACGGTTGTTATGATCACACATGATATGCATTTAATGCTGGAATATACACCAAGAGCACTTGTTTTTTCAGATGGACAGATGATTGCTGACCGCAGAGCATCAGAGGTGCTATGTGATCCGGAACTGATTGAACGTGCAGCACTTAAAGAAACAAGTCTTTTTACACTGGCAAATCAATGTGAGATCGCACCGCCGGAAGCTTTTGTAGAACGATTTATCGAAGAAGACAGGGAGGTGAGAAGCCATGGCTGCTAAGACAGTATTGAATTATCTGGATCGGGACAGCGTAGTACACAAAATGACCGGAACGACCAAGCTGGCATTTTTTCTGCTGTTTACCTTTGCAAGTATGATCACCTATAATACATGGGTTCTTCTGGGATTATTTGCAGTGAGTCTTGCTGCATTCAAGCTCAGTAAGATCAAGTACCGTGAAGTTCGTTTTATGATGATATTCATGCTTGTTTTTCTGCTTTTGAATAACCTTTTTATTTTCCTGTTTGACCCGAATCAGGGAACACATTTATATGGAACCAGGCATGTGCTGTGTCACTTGTTCTGGAGATATGATGTGACTGCTGAGCAGATGTTTTATATGATCAATATCTCTCTGAAATATTTTGTGGCATTGCCGGTAGCGATACTCTTTATTTCTGCGACAAACCCGAGTGAGTTTGCAGCAAGTCTGAACAGTATCG
Organism: uncultured Blautia sp.; assembly: GCF_934372025.1. Lineage (GTDB taxonomy): Bacteria > Bacillota > Clostridia > Lachnospirales > Lachnospiraceae > Blautia_A. Next base: position 24,669 of record NZ_CAKROJ010000011.1, on the reverse strand, counting down.
GAATTTCTTATAAGGTAGGATATTCTGTGGCAATTGCGCTTCGCTATATTCCGGATATTCAGAGAGATTATCACAGTATCAGTCAGGCACAGCAGGCAAGAGGCGTGGAACTTGGAAAAAATGAACGATTCTTTTCCAGATTGAAGAACTCTGTTAATATCCTTTTGCCATTGATCCTGACAAGTCTGAACCGGATCGATACGATTTCAAATGCAATGGAACTGCGTGGATTCGGCAAGAACAAGAAGCGTACCTGGTATACAAGAAGAACATTTGCAAGAAGAGATTTTGTTGCGATCGGGCTTGGGGTGGTACTGCTGATCGTGAGTCTTACCGTAACCATAAAATATGGAAGATTCTATAACCCTTTTAAATAAAAGCAAAATTTTGGACTTTAAACTCTAAAAGTGCTTGTATTTTCAGGTGGATATGGGCTATACTGTAACAGTATGTGTCCATAACAAAATTTATTCGGACATCTGTGAAAAATGGAAGAGGGTTTAATGTTTATGATTGTTACTTTAATAGAAAAGATTTACAGCTTTCTGTGGGGAGATCTGGTGCGGATTCCGCTTCCGGGCGGCAGTTCACTGGGGATTTCATTATTGATCATTTTGTTGATTCCAACAGGAATTTATTTTACGATCCGGACTCGTTTTCTTCCGATCCGACTGTTTCCTGATATGGTAAGTGCACTGGTCGAAAAGAAAAATGATAAGAACAGTCTGTCATCCTTTCAGACACTGGTCGTATCGACTGCAACCAGAGTAGGAATGGGAAACCTGGTTGGCGTTGTTGCCGCAATCTCAGCCGGAGGTGCCGGCGCTGTTTTCTGGATGTGGGTGACTGCTCTGATCGGTTCCTCCACAGCATTTATTGAGGCAACGCTTGCTCAGATTTATAAAGAAAAAGATCCGCTTTATGGCGGATACCGTGGTGGTCCGGCCTATTACATCCACGCATTTGTGGAAGAAAAACAAAAGAAAAAAAGAAATAAAGTTGTGATTTCAGTATTATTCGCAATTTCCGGACTGATCTGCTGGTGCGGAATCAGTCAGGTAATCAGTAATTCAGTTGTTTCTTCTTTTAAGAATGCATTTTCAATTCCGCCGATTTATACAACAATTATTCTGGTTGCAGTTGCAGCTGTGATCGTTCTTAGAAAGAATGCAACTGTTAAGGTGCTGGATATGATTGTTCCTGTGATGGCAGTATGTTATTTTGCGATCACGATTCTGATCATAGTGATGAATATCGGAAGTATTCCGGGAGTATTTGCAAGAATATTTAAAGAAGCTTTTGGATTACGTCAGGTAGCAGCAGGTGGCTTTGGTGCAGTGCTGATGAATGGTGTAAAACGTGGTCTGTTTTCTAACGAGGCAGGTTCCGGTTCTGCACCATGTGCGGCGGCAGCAGCGGAATGTGATCAGCCGGTCAAAGCCGGACTGGTACAGGCACTGGGTGTTTTTGTGGATACGATCGTGATCTGCAGCTGTACTGCAATGATCATGCTCCTGGCACCGGAGGAAAAGGTTTCTGGACTTTCAGGAATGGATCTTCTGCAGACTGCGATGGAACATCATCTCGGAAGATTTGGAGTGATCTTTATTGCAGCAACGCTCTTTTTGTTCAGCTTTTCAACTTTCCTTGGAATCCTGTTTTATGCGAGAAGTAATGTTGCGTATCTGTTTGGCGACAAATGGTTCTGGCAGACGGCATACAAGATATTGGCGCTGGTGATGCTTTTCATCGGCGGACTCGCTGCATATACATTTGTATGGGATCTTGGTGATGTTGGCATCGGTCTGATGACAATCTTTAATATCATCATATTATATCCACAGGGTGAGAAGGCTCTGAAGGCACTGAAAGAATACGAAGCAGAAAAGAAAAGTAAATCATAAAGAAGATATAAAGTCTGAAAAATGCCCTGACAGGTTTGTGATACAGCCTGTCGGGGCATTTTCGTTGAATAGATGCAATAGTATTATGATCAATAATAATCTACAGCTTCAACAGTTTCACTTCCGGACATGAAGTCTGTTGTAATAGAGAAGTCATTGAAAGAATAAACACCACCGACTTCATTACCGTTAGCATCGTATGCCGGTTCATATTCGATCGGTGAACCATATACGCTCATAAAATCGCTTAATGTAGATCCAACATAAGCGGTTGCATCTCCGGATGATGTGGAAGACGCAGAACTGCTGTCAGATCCTGTTGATGTACTGGTATCAGTGGAAGCTGTACCATCAGTAGAAGTAGTGGTACCTGCAGCAGTGCCATCAGCAGTGGCTGTGTCACCATTGGCAGCTGTTCCCGGAGCCGGAGTAGTTGTAAGAGCAGCTGCCGGAGTAACAGTTGGAGTCGGTGTGGATGTCGGAGCTGGTGTTGCAGTTGCCGCAACTGGTTCCGGAGTTATAGTTACAGCCTGACTGTCAGCCGGATCATCAGCGGTAAAACCACATCCAGTCATGAGGATCGATACTGCAGCAAGTGCTGATAAGAGCATAAGATTTCTTTTTTTCATGAGTATAATCTCCCTTACTATATAATATCTTATGTTTATTATGCGTCCTTTTTTGAACTTGTCAATAGGATATGGGAAAAGTTTAGAATAAAAACACAAAATATATTATTATTTTTAATAAAACGGAAGAAAATGTTTGAAAAAGAATACGAAGGGAATGCTTGCCGACTGTTGGTATAAATGTTATATTAATGAATAAGGAAGGCAGGGGGACAGATATGTTTAAAGAAATCGGAGACGAAAAAGCTTTTGATGAAATTTTAAATCAGATCATAGAGAATATTCAGAACGGATGCCTCAAAGAAGGCGATGCACTTCCGGCAGAAAGAGTTATGGCAGAAGAAATGGGAGTATCCAGACCGGCGGTACGGGAAGTCCTGAGAGCACTTGAATTGCTTGGAATTATTAAGACTGTACCAGGTGGGGGAAATTATATAGCAGATGATCTGGATTCATGGTTGATCGGACCATTATCAATCTTATTTAAATTGAATAACGGATATATCAGACAAACACAGCAGCTGAGGGCGGCACTGGAACGTGAACAGGCAATTCTTGCTGCAAGAAAGTGTACACCGCTTGATGCGGCGGAATTGTTAAGATTACTTTCAAATATAGATAAGGCAGAAGACGAGGAGATCAGAGGAGAACTGGATAAGGAGCTGCATATGAAGATTGCCAAAATAGCAGATAATCCAATGATCTACAGCGTGCTTGCCGCAGCAGATAAACTGATGGAGAATATAATTTCAGGAACCAGAAAGTTTATAATGAAAAAAAACCGACCGGAATTCAGAGTGGATGAAGAACATCAGCGTCTTGTGGAAGCTATTATCAACAATGACGAGAATCGTGCTGAGCAATGTATGTCCGAGCATATGAAGACGGTCGAAAAGTGTATGGAAGAAATGCGGAAGAACCTGCATTAATTAATAACGAGGAGGAAAATTAAATGGATTACGCAAAGGAATCACTCAGATTACACAATGAGTGGAAGGGTAAGATTGAGGTTGTTACAAGAGTACCTGTTGAAAACAAGGATGATCTGTCCCTTGCCTATACACCGGGTGTTGCGCAGCCTTGCCTGGAAATTCAGAAGGATATAGATAAATCTTATGATCTTACCAGAAGATGGAACATGTGTCTGGTAGTGACAGATGGATCAGCAGTTCTTGGTCTTGGAAACATCGGACCGGAAGCTGGTATGCCGGTAATGGAAGGAAAATGTGTACTTTTTAAAGCATTTGGTGATGTAGACGCATTCCCACTCTGCATTAAAAGCAACGATGTAGATGAAATCGTAAATACGATTTATCTGATTTCAGGTTCTTTCGGTGGCGTAAATCTGGAAGATATTTCCGCACCGAGATGTTTTGAAATCGAGAAGAAACTGAAAGAAAAATGTGATATTCCGATCTTCCATGACGATCAGCATGGTACAGCAATCATCACTCTTGCTGGTCTGACCAACGCACTTAAAGTTGTCGGCAAGAAGAAAGAGGATGTCCGTATTGTAATGAACGGAGCAGGAGCAGCAGCAATCTCTATCGCACGTCTGCTTCTTACAGCAGGATTTAAGAATATCACCCTGTGCGACAGAAAGGGTGCAATTTATGAAGGTCGCGCAGAAGGTATGAATCCGGTTAAAGAAGAGATGGCAAAGGTGACCAATCTGGATAAAAAAGAAGGATCTCTGGCAGATATGCTGGTTGGCGCTGATGTATTCATTGGTGTTTCTGCACCAGGGGCTGTCACTACAGAGATGGTTAAGACGATGAATAAAGATGCCATTGTTTTTGCATGCGCCAATCCGACACCGGAAATTTTCCCGGATGATGCAAAAGCAGGCGGAGCAAAGGTTGTTTCTACAGGAAGAAGCGATTTCCCGAATCAGATCAATAATGTACTTGCTTTCCCGGGAATTTTCCGTGGGGCATTTGATGTAAGAGCAAAAGAAATCAATGATGAGATGAAACTGGCTGCTGCTGAAGCACTTGCAGGGCTGATCACAGCTGAAGAACTCTCAGAAGATTACATCATCCCAAAAGCATTTGACAAGAGAGTAGGACCGGCAGTAGCAAAGGCTGTTGCAGATGCAGCAAGAAAAACAGGTGTGGCCCGTATCTGATAAAAACAAGAAATTTTATAGCTGCTGAACAGGCAGTGAGCTTAAAACTCGCTGTCTGGCGGCAGTTTTTTCTTTTAAGAAAGCTTTGACAAACAAAGGAAGAGTATATACAATAGCAAATATATAATGCAGGGGAGAGAAATAACCAGAAAGGGGAATGATTACAATGAGTAACTGGGAAGATAATATCCGTAGAGTGATTCCTTATACACCAGGAGAACAGCCAAATCAGCCGGATATGATCAAACTGAATACAAATGAAAATCCTTATCCGCCGGCTCCGGGCGTAGCCGAAGTACTTCAGAATATGGAGGCGGATGCGTTGAGACTCTATCCGGATCCGACAGCAAAAGAACTGGTTCATGCAATCGCAGAAAAATATGGATTGCAGGATGAGCAGGTGTTTGTCGGAGTCGGTTCAGATGATGTGCTGGCAATGAGTTTCCTTACATTTTTTAACAACGAAAAGCCGATTCTGTTTCCGGATATTACATATTCCTTTTATGATGTATGGGCAGATCTGTTCCGTATTCCATATGAAAGACCGGAACTGGATGCACATTTTCATATAAAGAAAGAAGATTATTTCAGAGAAAATGGAGGAATCATTTTCCCGAACCCAAATGCACCAACAGGTGTTTCTCTTCCATTAAGTGATATCGAAGATATTGTAGCACATAATCAGGATGTGATTGTAATCGTAGATGAGGCTTATGTGGATTTTGGCACGCAGTCAGCATTATCGTTGATTGAGAAATACGAAAATCTTCTGGTTGTACAGACATTTTCAAAATCCAGATCAATGGCAGGCATGCGTATCGGATTTGCACTCGGCTCTCCGAAACTGATCAAATATCTGAATGATGTAAAATATTCCTTTAATTCCTATACCATGAACCGTACATCGATCGCAGCCGGTGTGGCAGCAATCAGGGATCAGACTTATTTTGAGGAAACATGTGCAAAAATTATTGATACGAGAGAATGGACAAAGAAAGAACTTAAGAAACTGGGATTTTATTTTGAAGATTCCAGAGCAAATTTTATTTTTGCAGCACATGAGAGCTGTCCGGCAGAAAAACTGTTCCAGGCGCTGAGAGAACATCATATGTATGTACGGTACTTCCCTGGTGGAAGAACAGGTAATCATCTTCGTATCACAATTGGAACAAGAAAAGAGATGGAACTTTTCATTGATTTTGTGAAAGAATATTTGAAAAAAGAGGTAACTGTTCAGTAAGTAGTGACTGTGAAGGGTTACAAAAGGAGAATTTATGGAAGTTTTAGTACAATGGTTTACAGATAATCTGTCACAGCATATTTCCAGAGAACTTATTATTTTTATTATTTCAATGATACCGATCCTGGAACTGAGAGGTGGTCTGCTTGCTGCATCATTATTGAAAGTATCAGCAGCGCAGGCAATTCCGATCTGTATTTTGGGAAACATTATTCCAATACCGTTTATTCTGCTGTTTATTCGTCAGATTTTTAAAGTCCTTAAAAAGACAAAATTATTTCATGGTCTGATCGTGAAACTGGAGAACCGTGCGATGGGCAAAAGTGATCAGATCAAACGTTATGAATTTCTTGGTCTGTTATTATTTGTTGGAATTCCGCTTCCGGGGACAGGTGCATGGACCGGATCACTGATCGCATCTCTTCTGGAAGTAGATATTAAGAAATCATCAATTGCTATTTTCTGTGGTCTGATTATGGCAACTGTGATCATGTATGTGGTATCTTATGGAATCGTAGGAAATATCATTCATTAAATTAAATTTAGTTTTGTATAACTGTTTTCAGGATTATAGACATGGCTTTAAAGTTGTGTTAAAATATTGCTGAATTCATCTGGACACTGCCGGTGGCTTCACATAAATTGTGCAGCCTGCCGGTATTCTGATTTCATGTCGTTTCAGACAGACATTCCTTAATAACTTTATCGTTAAATGAACAGGTTTTGAGAAGGCAGAGAGGACTTTTTTATGAGAGAAAAATACGAATCATTGTCGCTTGCAACATTAAAAGATCTTGCGAAAGCAAGAGGACTGAAAGGGATTTCCACATTAAGAAAACCTGAGCTGATAGAGCGGATGCTTCAGGAAGATGCGGCAGAAGTATCCAATAAAGCAGCAGAAGTCAGAGAAACAACTCATGAAGAAACGGTCAGACAGGAAAACAGAGCAAGAGAAAGCAGACCTTCTTATGAGGCAAATGAAAGAAAAACATATCAGGAACGAAATTACCAGGAAAAAAACAATCAGGATAAGGCGTCTTATCAGGAACGTGCAGATTATACGCACAGAAATTCTACAGATACAACACAGCTTGACAGTGGAGAGAAAGCAAATGGTATTCTGGAGGTGCTTCCGGATGGCTATGGATTTATTCGCTGTGAGAATTATCTTCCTGGAGAAAATGATATTTATGTGTCTCCGTCACAGATTCGCAGATTCAATCTGAAAACAGGTGATATCCTGAAGGGAAGTATTCGCATCAAGACGCAGGGTGAGAAGTTCAGTGCCCTTCTTTATGTGGATTCAATCAACGGATTTTCACCGAGTGAAGGACAGAGAAGATATAATTTTGAAGATATGACACCTGTTTTTCCAAACGAACGTCTTCGCATGGAAAGACCGGGTGGAACCGTAGCTATGAGAATCATGGATCTGTTAAGTCCGATCGGAAAAGGACAGAGAGGTATGATCGTTTCACCTCCGAAGGCAGGTAAGACAACTCTTCTTAAAGATGTTGCAAAATCTATCCTCAAAAACAGTCCGTCCATGCATCTGATCATTCTTCTGATCGATGAGCGTCCGGAAGAGGTAACAGATATAAAAGAAGAAATTCAGGGAAACAATGTAGAGGTTATTTATTCTACATTTGATGAGCTTCCGGAGCATCACAGACGTGTATCGGAGATGGTTGTGGAACGTGCAAGACGTCTGGTGGAACACAAACAGGATGTAACGATTCTGCTGGATTCTATCACAAGACTTGCCAGAGCTTATAATCTCTGTGTGACACCGAGTGGAAGGACATTATCAGGAGGCCTTGATCCTGCAGCACTTCATATGCCGAAGCGATTCTTTGGTGCAGCTCGAAATATGAGAGAGGGAGGAAGCCTTACAATCCTTGCAACAGCACTTGTGGATACAGGAAGCAAGATGGATGATGTCATTTATGAAGAATTCAAGGGAACCGGTAATATGGAACTGGTACTTGACCGTAAACTGCAGGAAAAAAGAGTATTTCCGGCCATTGATATTCAGAAATCAGGTACAAGACGTGAGGATCTGCTTCTGACCAGGGATGAGCAGGAAGCAGTATATAATATGCGCCGTGCACTGAACAGTCTGAAGGCAGAAGATGCAGTTGAACAGATACTGAATATGTTCTCAAGAACAAAGAATAATGAAGAATTTGTCCAGACTGCAAAAAAACAGAAATTTTTATAAACGGCTTGCATTTGTACAGGCAGTATGTTATAATCAGAAAGCTGCGAAATAAATTAGCAATTTCGTTAAGTTAATACGAATAGAAAAATAGAGAAATATAGAGAGGTGAAAATCATGCGCGAAGGAATCCATCCAAATTACTATCAGGCAACTGTAACCTGCAACTGCGGAAACACATTCGTAACAGGATCTACTAAAAAAGATATCCATGTTGAAATCTGTTCCAAATGCCATCCATTCTACACCGGACAGCAGAAAGCAGCTCAGGCTCGTGGACGTATCGATAAGTTCAACAGAAAATACGGCTTAAACAAATAATTCAGATTGAATAATGAAGCGAGAGACAGGTTGAGGTTGGGAAATCTCAACCTTTCTTTGCTTTTAAACGAATTGGAGTACTATATGAAATCATCAAATATCGGTGGTCAGGCAGTAATGGAAGGCATCATGATGCGTCATAAAGACAAGTATGCCATTGCAGTACGCTGTCCGGATAAAGAAATTGAATTAAAAGTAGAAGATTATAAATGTACCTTTGGAAAAGCCGGTTTTTTGAAATGGCCGATCATTCGTGGTGTTGTCAGTTTTGTGGATGGCCTGGTTGTGGGAACCAAATGTCTGATGTATTCAGCTGAAATAGCCGGAGACGAGGAGGACGAAAAAGAAGCTGCAAAGAATGCAAAGCTGACGGAAGAAGAACTGTCTGCAAAGAAAGCCAAAGAAGCAAAGCAGTTTCAGTGGCTTCTTTACATAACAGTTGCAATTTCGATTGTCTTTTCTGTTGCTGCGTTTATGCTGCTTCCATATGTACTGGCAAGTCTTCTTCGTAAAGTAGGTGTCTCTGAACTTGGGGTAACAGTAGCGGAAGCCTTTGTGAAGCTGGCATTGTTTCTTGGATATATGTTCCTGATCTCGCGTATGAAGGATATTCAGAGAACATTCATGTATCATGGTGCTGAGCATAAATGTATCAACTGCGTGGAACACGGGCTTCCACTCACAGTTGAAAATGTAATGGCAAGTTCCAGACAGCATAAACGCTGTGGAACCAGCTTCCTGTTTCTGGTAATGCTGGTAAGTATCTGCCTGCATTTTGTCTTTGTACTTGTTCCGGTATACTGGGTGCGTCTGTTTGGACGTCTTCTGATGGTACCGATAGTATCAGGAATCTCCTTTGAGATGATTCAGTGGGCAGGAAGAACAGACAGCAAGTTCGCAGATATTATGAGTAAGCCGGGGCTTGCCATGCAGAAACTGACAACGAAGGAACCGACAGAGGATATGGTTGAAGTTGCGATCAAAGCAGTTGAGGCTGTTTTTGACTGGAAGGCATATCTGAAAACGGAATTTGGCTGGGAGCCGGAAGAGGAAAATAATGCGGACATATAAAGAATTGCTGGAAGAAGGATACCAGATTCTGAACTCTGCAGGAATCGAGGAAGCCAGGTTGGATGCCTGGCTTCTTCTGGAGTTTGCGGCAGATATCAAACGTGCCTGGTATTATGCGCATATGGATGAAACTGCAGAAACTGCTGTGGCAGAGCGATATCGACAGTTATGTGAAAAGAGAGCACAGCACATTCCTCTGCAGCATCTGACCGGACAGGCATATTTTATGGGATATGAATTTTATGTGGATGATCGTGTGCTTGTGCCGAGGCAGGATACAGAGACGCTGGTTGAAGAGGCGATTTCACATCTGAGAGAGCTGCCTGCTCCGAAGATACTGGATATGTGTACAGGTTCAGGCTGTATTTTGCTGAGTCTTCTTATGGAATTGCCGCAGGCATCAGGAACGGGCGCAGATGTTTCCGCAGATGCACTTGAGGTTGCAAAAGAAAATACAAGACGACTTGGACTGGAAAAGAGAGCAGAACTGATACAGAGTGATCTCTTTTCTGCTGATTATTTTGAGAAAAACAGTAGAAAAAAGTGTATGGAATATGATATGCTTATTTCAAATCCGCCTTATATCCGGACAGCAGATATCGATGGACTTATGGATGAAGTTCGTCTCCATGATCCGCGGCTGGCACTGGATGGTAAGGCAGATGGCCTGTATTTTTATGAAAAAATAACTGAGCAGGCAGGTAAATATCTGAAACCCGGCGGATGGCTGATCTATGAGATTGGCTGTGATCAGGGGAAGGATGTCGCGGAAATCATGAAGAAAAAAGGTTTTATACAGATAGAAGTAAAGAAAGACCTTGCCGGACTTGACCGGATTGTTGAGGGAAGAATGTTAACACAGGAGGAACCGAATGTTTGATAAATTAGAAGATCTGCTTGTGCGTTTTGAAGAGGTACTGAATGAGCTTGGTGAGCCGGGAGTTACGGACAACCAGGAACGTTTTCAGAAGCTGATGAAAGAGCAGAGCGAACTGCAGCCAATTGTGGATGCATATAGAGAATACAAAGAAAATAAAGAAACGATTCAGGACAGTCTTTCCATGCTGGAAGAAGAAAAAGATGAAGAAATGCGTGAAATGCTGAAGGAAGAGCTTTCTGATGCAAAGAAACGTGTTGAAGAACTGGAAAAAGAACTGAAGATTCTTCTTCTGCCTAAGGATCCAAATGACAGCAAAAACGTTATTGTGGAGATACGTGCAGGTGCAGGTGGAGATGAGGCAGCTTTGTTTGCCGCAGAGATTTATCGTATGTATGTAAAATATGCAGAATCCCGCCGCTGGAAGACAGAGATGATGAGTCTGAATGAAAATGGTATCGGCGGCTTCAAGGAAGTTACATTTATGATACAGGGACAGGGTGCATATTCTCGACTTAAATATGAGAGTGGTGTACACCGTGTACAGCGAGTTCCGGAAACAGAGTCCGGTGGTCGTATCCATACTTCTACATGTACAGTTGCAATCATGCCGGAGGCAGAGGAAATTGATTTCCACCTGGATATGAATGATTGCAAATTTGATGTATTCCGTGCATCAGGAAATGGTGGACAGTGTGTCAATACTACGGACTCAGCGGTACGTCTTACCCATATTCCGACAGGAATCGTTATTTCCTGTCAGGATGAAAAATCACAGCTTAAGAACAAGGATAAGGCTCTGAAGGTTCTTCGTTCACGTCTGTATGAAATGGAACTGGCAAAGCAGCATGATGCAGAAGCAGAAGCGAGAAGAAGCCAGATTGGAACAGGTGATCGTTCTGAGAAAATCCGTACTTATAATTTTCCTCAGGGACGAGTAACTGACCACAGAATTAAATTGACACTTCATCGTCTGGATGCTATTCTCGGAGGGGAACTGGATGAGATTCTGGACAGCCTGATTGCTGCCGACCAGGCTGCAAAGCTCAGTTCTCTCAGTGAAGAGGAGTAAAATAAGACTAAGACAACAGTGGAACGTATTTCTGATCAGGAAATACAAGCATTTCGTGCAGAAGTCTGCACAGTAAGGAGTTTAAAATGGGAAAATATTTTGGTACAGATGGTTTTCGTGGAGAAGCAAACATTCAGCTGACAGTTGATCATGCATTCAAAGTGGGAAGATATGTAGGCTGGTATTACGGACGCGACCACAAAGCGAAGATTGTTATCGGCAAGGATACAAGACGTAGCAGTTATATGTTTGAATATGCACTGGTTGCAGGTCTGACAGCATCAGGAGCAGATGCATATCTGCTTCATGTAACGACTACACCGAGCGTATCTTATGCAGTACGTACAGAAGATTTTGACTGTGGAATCATGATCTCTGCAAGTCATAACCCGTTCTATGATAATGGAATCAAGCTTCTGAACGGAAACGGACAGAAGATTGAGGCTGAAGTTGAAGCAAGAATTGAAGCATATCTGGATGGTAAGATTGAAGAACTACCATATGCAACAAGAGAAGACATTGGACGTACCGTAGATTTCGCTTCCGGACGTAATCGCTATATCGGATACCTGATTTCTATTCCGTGTCGTGATTTTAAAAATATCAAAGTCGGACTGGACTGCTCCAACGGAAGCTCTTCCGCAATCGCAAAGAGCGTTTTTGATGCGCTTCGTGCAAAAACTTATGTGATCAACAATGATCCGGATGGAACAAATATCAATAATGGATGTGGTTCTACTCATATTGAAGTTCTTCAGAAATATGTTGTGGATAATGGTCTGGATATCGGATTTGCATATGATGGAGATGCTGACCGCTGTATCGCAGTAGATCATAAGGGTAATATCATTGATGGAGATAAGATCCTCTATGTTTGTGGTAAATTCCTGAAATCCAAGGGAAAACTGAATGGAAATACCGTTGTTACCACAGTTATGTCAAATATGGGACTTTATAAGGCATTTGAGGCAGAAGACATCAACTATGAGCAGACAGCAGTCGGTGATAAATATGTTGCTGAGAATATGCTGGAGAATAATTACAGCATCGGTGGAGAACAGTCCGGACATGTTATTTTCAGCCGCTATGCAGCTACCGGAGACGGAATTCTGACTTCTCTTATGATCATGGAAGCATGTGTGGAACAGAAAGCAACACTTTGTGATCTGGCAAAAGAAATGAAAGTATTTCCACAGATCCTTCGAAATGTGCGAGTGGCTGATAAGAAGACAGCCAGAGAAAATCCAAAGGTTGTAGCTGCTGTAGAAGCTGCTGCAAGAGCACTTGGTACAGACGGACGAATCCTTGTAAGAGAGAGTGGTACAGAACCGCTGATCCGTGTTATGGTAGAAGCCGGAACAGAGGACATCTGTGCAGAACATGTAAATAATGTTGTTCGCGTAATGGAAGAAGAAGGACTTGTGGTAGAATAAAGAAAACTATTCACTGTAGCGAATAAAGGATATCAATGAAAAATAAAAGAATTATATGGATGCTGACAGCCGGGCTGGTACTGAGTGTACTGTCCGGCTGTGGAGGGGAAGAGAAGAAAACTTATGACCAGGCCTGTGCAGATCTTGCACAGGGAAGCTATGATTATGCTCTTCAGGGATATCAGTCTTCGATATCAGCCGGATATAAGGAGGCAGAGTCATACCGTGGCGCCGGAATAGCAAGTCTTCATCTTGGAAATTATCAGGATGCCATAGACTTTCTGACAAGTGGCCTGAACAGTGAAAAAGCAGGAAAAGCATTAAAAAAAGACATGCTTTCTTATCGGGCTACCGCAGAATTAAAAGCAGAACTTAAGGACGCGGCAATGGCGGATTGTCAGACGCTGGCCGAGAATTATACAATGGATGCTGAAACATATTATCTGACAGGATGTGTAGCTCTGGCAATGGACTCTTACGATGAAGCTTCTCAGAATTTTACAGAAGCCTATGGTGAAGATGTTTCCTATGACAGAGCAATTCAGATCTATGAAGCATATCTTGAAAAAGATATGGAGGCGGATGGAACGCGTTATCTTGAGGCAGCATTAAAGACTGAAGCAAAAAGTGCAGAAGATTACTGCGACAGAGGCAGAGTATATTATTACATGGAAGACTATACCAATGCGCAGAAGGAACTTACAGAGGCAGTGAATCAGAAGAGTACAGAGGCAATGCTTCTTCTGGGAATGGTTTATCGCGCACAGGGAGATACGGCTAATGCAAGAACAATGTACCAGCAGTATGTCGCTGCGGATGACAGTGATCCGGCCAGAGGATATAATGGTCTGGCACTCTGTGATATTGATGACGGTTCTTATGACAGTGCACTGGAAAACATCACAAAAGGTCTGGAAGATGCATCTACAGCAGAAATGCAGGACCTTTTGTTTAATGAAATCGTTGTATATGAAAAGAAACTTGATTTTGCAACAGCATTGAGTAAGATGCAGGAATATGTCAAAATGTTCCCGGACGATGAAAATGCACAGAAGGAACTTACATTCCTTAAATCACGCAATGGAGAGCTGAGCACAGAGACAGCTGCAGAAACGGCTTCGGATACAGATACAGCGAACACAGAGGCTTCTTCTGATGGTTCAGACGGATATGATGAATCTGTAGAAGAGGAGAACTGATTTATGCAGCTTTATGATTTTAAAGAAATAGAAGAACGCGTGATACTGATCGGTGTGCAGACAGAGCAGGATGAGGATGTGGCTGCATCACTGGATGAACTGGAAGAACTGGCATCTACAGCAGGTGCTGTGACAGTCGGTAAGGTGATCCAGAACCGCGAGGCAGTGCATCCCGGAACTTACATCGGAAAAGGCAAAATCGAGGAAGTAGCAGCGCTTCTTGCTGCTTATGATGCGAATGGAATTATTTGTGACGATGAGCTTTCACCAGCACAGATGAATAATCTGGAACGAGAACTGGACTGCAAGGTCATGGACCGAACACTCCTGATCCTGGATATTTTTGCAGGCAGAGCAACCACCAGTGAAGGTAAGATACAGGTTGAGCTTGCTCAGCTGAGATATCGTTCTGCCCGTCTGGTCGGGCTTCGTGAGTCTTTGTCCAGACTGGGCGGTGGTATCGGAACAAGGGGACCTGGTGAAAAGAAACTGGAAACAGACAGACGTCTGATCAGAACCAGGATTTCTGCATTGAAGGCAGAACTTGCACAGGTAGAGAAGCACAGAGAACTGATCCGCGGAAAAAGAAGCAGAGGTAATCTCAAAACAGCCGCAATCGTGGGATATACGAATGCTGGTAAATCGACGCTTCTGAATACACTGACAGGTGCGGGAATTCTTGCAGAAGATAAGCTTTTTGCTACGCTGGATCCGACTACGCGTGTACTGGAACTGAAAGAAGGACAGCAGATTCTTCTTACAGATACGGTAGGATTTATCCGTAAGCTTCCCCATCATTTGGTAGAAGCTTTTAAGAGTACGCTGGAAGAGGCAAAATATGCAGATTATATCATTCACGTGGTAGATGTCTCAAATCCACAGGCAGAGCTTCAGATGCATACGGTTTATGAGACTTTGAGAGAACTTGGTGCAACCGGAAAGAAGATCATTACACTTCTGAACAAGCAGGATCAGGCAGATGGTGCACAGATCCGTGACCTGCAGGCAGATTATACAGTAAAATGTTCTGCACGTACAGGAGAAGGACTTGAAGAATTCAAAGGTGTACTGGCAAAGCTTCTTGCAGAAAGTCAGATATACCTGGAAGAATTATATGATTATAAAGAAGCCGGCAAACTTCAGATCATCCGCGAATATGGAAGTCTGATTTCAGAAGAATATCGGGAAGACGGGATTTTTGTAAAGGCAAGAGTACCGGCTGAAATCTTTATTTCTGTGATGCCAAAAGCCCGTAAATAAGGGAAAAACAGGAATATTAGAGAACACTATATAGTTGTGCATTTGTATTATCAGCACAATATATAGTGTTTTTTGTCTATTGACGTATAGATGAGAGTCTGATACAATAGGTTCTACACGGTTGCTGTGAAGGTTACAGACAGCAATTTATGCATGAAATTTTTTACGGATATGAAGGTGTCCGTACACAATACAGGTGCAGCAGTAGAGGGAGGAATGTTAATATGTTTCAGGTAGTAAAACGTGATGGAGAAATCGCAGAATTTCAGATGACTAAGATTACTTCAGCCATTGATAAGGCGTTTGATGCCAAAGAAAAAAATTACAGTAAAGATATGATCGACCTTTTGGCCCTTCGTGTTACTGCAGATTTTCAGAATAAGATACAGGATGGCAAGGTGACAGTAGAAGATATCCAGGACAGTGTGGAGAATGTTCTGATCCAGGCCGGATACAGCGATGTTGCCAAGGCATATATCCTTTATCGTAAACAGAGGGAAAAAATCCGTAATATGAAATCTACGATCCTGGATTATAAGGAGATCGTTGACAGTTATGTCAAGGTAGAGGACTGGCGAGTAAAAGAAAACTCTACAGTTACATATTCTGTAGGAGGGCTGATCTTAAGCAACTCCGGTGCAGTTACAGCGAACTACTGGTTATCAGAGATTTATGATAATGAAATTGCAGATGCTCACAGAAATGCGGACATCCATATTCATGATCTTTCCATGCTGACAGGGTACTGTGCAGGCTGGTCCCTGAAACAGCTGATCAAAGAGGGACTGGGCGGAATCGAAGGAAAGATTACATCTGCTCCTGCGAAGCATTTAAGTGTTCTGTGTAACCAGATGGTCAACTTCCTTGGAATCATGCAGAATGAATGGGCAGGTGCACAGGCATTTTCTTCTTTTGACACTTATCTGGCTCCATTTGTCAAAGTAGATAATCTGTCCTATCCGGAAGTGAAAAAATGTATAGAATCTTTTATTTATGGTGTAAATACACCGAGCCGTTGGGGAACACAGGCTCCATTCTCAAATATCACACTTGACTGGACGGTTCCAGATGACCTTGCAGAGCTTCCGGCAATTGTTGGCGGCAAAGATATGGATTTCAAATACAAAGACTGTAAGAAAGAAATGGATATGGTCAATAAAGCATTTATTGAGACTATGATCGAAGGTGATGCCAATGGTCGTGGATTCCAGTATCCGATTCCAACCTATTCCATTACCAGAGAGTTTGACTGGTCCGATACCGAAAACAACCGTCTTCTGTTTGAAATGACCGCAAAATACGGAACACCATATTTTTCAAACTATATCAACAGTGATATGAAACCGAGCGATATTCGAAGCATGTGCTGTCGTCTGCGTCTTGATCTTCGTGAACTTCGTAAGAAGAGCGGCGGATTCTTTGGATCTGGAGAAAGTACCGGTTCTGTAGGGGTTGTTACAATCAATATGCCAAGAATTGCATATCAGTCCAAAACACCGGAAGAATTTTACAGAAAACTGGATCGCCTGATGGATATCTCTGCAAGATCCCTTCACATCAAGAGAGAAGTTATCACAAAGCTTTTGAACGAAGGACTTTATCCATATACCAAGCGATATCTTGGAAGTTTTGACAATCATTTCTCCACAATTGGTCTGGTAGGAATGAATGAAGCCGGTCTGAATGCAAAATGGCTTGGCTGTGATATGAGTGATGAGCGTACACAGAAATTCACCAGGGAAGTTCTGACACATATGCGCAATCGTCTTTCTGATTATCAGGAGGAATATCCGGGAGAACTGTTTAACCTGGAGGCAACACCTGCCGAATCCACATCTTATCGTCTTGCAAAACATGACCGCAAACGCTGGCCGGATATCCGTACAGCCGGAAGCAAAGGTGATACACCATACTATACCAACAGTTCTCATCTGCCGGTAGAATTCAGTTCTGATATTTTTGATGCACTGGATATTCAGGATGAACTGCAGACACTTTACACATCAGGAACGGTATTCCACGCATTCCTGGGCGAAAAGCTTCCGGACTGGAAGGCAGCTGCTTCTCTGGTACGTAAGATTGCAGAAAACTACAAGCTTCCGTATTACACAATTTCTCCTACATATTCCGTATGTAAGGAGCATGGTTATCTGAGTGGCGAACATTTTACCTGTCCAAAATGCGGTAAGAAAGCAGAAGTCTACAGCCGTATTACAGGATATTATCGTCCGGTGCAGAACTGGAATGACGGAAAAGCGCAGGAGTATAAGAATCGTACACTGTATGATGTGCTTCACTCAAAATTGAAGAAAGTACACACCAGTGTAGTTACAGTAACAGAAGATGATGTAAAGATCGAACCAGTGGAAACACATAAATATCTGTTTACAACCAGTACCTGTCCGAACTGTCGTATGGCAAAGAAAATGCTGGAAGGTGAAGATCTGGAGATCATCGATGCGGAGAAAAATCCGGATATGGCACGTCAGTTTGGTATCATGCAGGCACCGACTCTCGTTATTACGGATGGAGAACATCTGAAGAAATATGTAAATGCATCCAATATCCAGAAATATGTGGATGAAGAGATGGATTATGAATAAAATCAGCTTCCGGAATGGAGTCAGAGATGGCATTCCGATTGCTCTTGGATACTTTGCAGTATCGTTTACCTTTGGAATAATGGCAATTCAGTCCGGCCTGACTGCATGGCAGGCTGTACTGATCTCAATTACAAATCTTACTTCTGCAGGGCAGTTTGCCGGGATTGGAATTATTGCAGCAGGCGGTTCTCTGTGGGAAATGGCGCTGACGCAGCTGATCATCAATCTGAGATATTGCCTTATGTCATTTTCCTTGTCGCAGAAGCTGCAAAAAGAGGCCTCCAATGGACACAGATGTGCAGTTGCTTTTGGTGTGACCGATGAAATATTTGGAATCAGTGCGGCAAAGGCGGGACGAATCAGTCCATGGTATAATTATGGTGCCATGTGTGTTGCAATCCCGGGATGGACGCTGGGAACACTGGTCGGAGCTGTTTCAGGCAGTATTCTTCCGGACTTCATGATCAGTGCCCTGAGTGTGGCAATTTATGGAATGTTTCTTGCAATCATCATTCCCCCTGCAAAGAAAAACAAAGCAGTGTTGGGTGTGGTGCTCGGAGCTATGGTTGTAAGTACAGTCTTCGCGGTGGTTCCGGCTCTGAGTCATGTGTCTACGGGATTTGTGATCATTATCACGACTTTACTTGTAGCCGGTCTGGCAGCATTGCTGCGCCCGATCGAAGAAAATGAAGTAAAGGAGAAAGAGGTATGATATGAAACCAAATGTATATCTTTATATTCTGGTGATGGCAGGGGTGACATATCTGATCCGTATGCTTCCGCTTGTGCTTTTTAAAAAAGAGATCACCAGTCCGTTTGTAAAATCATTTTTGTATTATGTTCCGTATGCATGCCTTGCAGCAATGACATTTCCGGCAATTCTCTCAGCGACTGCCGGAGGAATCTTATCCGGTGCAGTCGGACTTATTGCAGCGCTTATTGCAGCATATCGCGAAAAAAGTCTTCTTACAGTTGCATTGTTTGCATGCGCAGCAGTGTTTATAGTAGAACGAATAATGGGCTTTCTGATGTAACAGTCAGAAAGTCTTTTTTTGTGAAAAATAACCTGTGATTTTCGAAAACAGTTAGTTCGAACGAATTTCCTTGACAAATCAGATAGACACAACTAACATAGGATTAGAAAAGACTAACCATGGTGAGGCAAAATTACTTGGGAAGGAGAAACCTATGTTTTTGGAAATTCGAGATATAAAAAAATCATTTGGCACAGGGGACAGCAAGGTAGATGTCCTCAAAGGCCTTGATCTTGATATTGAAAAGGGAGAATTTTGTGTACTTCTGGGGCCATCCGGTTCTGGTAAATCTACACTCCTGAATATCGTTGGTGGAATCGAGAGTGCGGATGGCGGAAGTATCTCTATTGAGGGTGAAAAACTTGCGGATATGAAAGAAAAGAAACTTTCTCAATATCGAAGAAAGCATCTGGGATATATTTTTCAGATGTATAATCTGATTCCAAATCTGACAGTACGTGAAAATATCGAAGTTGGAGCCTATTTAAGTGACCATCCGCTGGATGTGGATGAACTTCTGCATACACTGGGCTTATATGAACATCAAAAAAAGCTTCCAAATCAACTTTCTGGTGGCCAGCAGCAGAGAACTGCCATTGGCCGTGCAATCGTGAAGAATCCGGATATTCTGCTCTGTGATGAACCGACAGGGGCACTGGATTATAATACTTCCAAAGAAATTCTGAAGCTGATTGAGACAGTTAACCAGAAATATGGAAATACGGTGATCATGGTAACCCATAATGATGCAATCAAGGATATGGCAGATCGTGTAGTAAAACTTCGGGATGGCATGATTCGTAAAAACTATCAGAACGAGAATAAGATTCCGGCAATGGATCTTGACTGGTAAGGAGGCGGTGTTATGAAAAGTCCTCTGAGAAAAAGAATCCCCCGCGAACTGAAAGGGGAGATTGGAAAATATCTGGTTGTTTTTATCCTGATGGTTGCAACGATCGGTATGGTATCAGGCTTTCTTGTTGCGGATGGAAGTATGATCCAGGCATACAATGAAGGATTTGAAAAATATAATATTGAAGATGGAAACTTTCGCACCGGAGAGCGGCTGTATCGAGGACAGCGCGAGGCAATTGAAGAGGAAGGCGTTAAAATTTATGAGAATTATTATATAGAAGATTCTCTTTCAAATGGCAGTACAATGCGTTTCTTCAAGAACCGTACGGAGGTGGATAAAGTATGTCTGATGGATGGAGAATTACCATTAAAAACTGGTGAGATTGCAATTGATCGTATGTATGCAGATAATAATGCACTGAATATCGGTGATATTTTGGATGATGGAACAAAGTCCTGGACGATCACAGGTCTGGTTGCATTATCGGATTACAGTTGTCTGTTTCAAAATAACAATGATTCTATGTTTGATTCCGTAAAGTTCGGGGTAGGCATAGTTACAGATGAAGAATTCGATCTGCTTGATCAGGATAAACTTCAGTACAATTATGCATGGACATATAACGAGAAACCAAAGACAGAACTTGAGGAAAAAAATGTTTCGGAAGATCTGATGAAGGCAATGGGAAAAGTTGTCACTCTGGAAAACTTTGTACCACAGTATCAGAATCAGGCAATTACGTTTACCGGAGATGATATGGGAAGTGACAAGGCAATGATGATCATGCTTCTCTACATTATCATTGTGATCATGGCCTTTGTATTTGGCATTACGACCAGTAATACGATTGCGAAAGAAGCCGGTGTTATCGGAACACTCCGTGCATCCGGGTATACCAGAAATGAGCTGATCCGGCATTATATGACACTCCCGGTGATCGTAACTCTGGTGGGTGCTGTGATCGGTAATATTTTAGGCTATACGGTGTTTAAGGATGTATGTGCCGGTATGTACTATGGAAGTTACAGTCTGCCGACCTATGTAACTGTATGGAATGCAGAAGCATTTCTTCTGACAACAGTAGTTCCGGTAATAATTATGTTTGTAGTTAACTATGCCGTCCTGCATCATAAGCTGAAGCTGTCCCCACTTAAATTTCTAAGAAGAGATCTTTCTTCCAGAAAGCAGAGATATGCTGTTTATCTCAGTCCGCGTATGAAAATATTCAGCAGATTCCGTCTGCGTGTGATTTTTCAGAATATCAGTAATTATATTGTCCTTTTTGTGGGAATTATATTTGCAAATCTGCTTCTGATGTTTGGACTCCTGCTTCCATCCGCACTGGATCATTACCAGCTGGAAATCCAGAATAATATGCTGGCAAAATATCAGTATATGCTTTCGGTGCCGGTAAGTGTGATGGGTGGCAGCAATAAGCTTGAAGGCATGCTGGATATGCTGCTGTTTGCACATGACACCGAAACAGATAATGAAGATGCAGAAGAATTCAGCGCATATTCCTTAAATACGCTTCCAGGTAAATATAAAAGTGAGGAGGTTGTATTATATGGAATAAAGGATAACAGCAAATATATAGATGCGGATCTTTCGGATGGCGTTTATATCTCACAGGCGTATGCAGATAAATTTTTACTCGAGCCGGGAGATACAATTACCCTCAAAGAAAAATATGAGGATGATGAATATTCCTTTAAGATTGGAGGCATTTATGATTACACCGGCTCAATCTGCGTGTTTATGCCACAAAAGGAACTGAATCAGACCTTTGATCTGGGTGATGATTATTTCAGTGGATATTTCAGCAACACGGAGATTACAGATATTGACAGTACCTATATAGGTTCGGTGATCGATCTGGATGCACTGACAAAAATTTCCAGACAGCTGAATGTTTCCATGGGAAGCATGATGGGGATGGTAAATGTGTTTGCAATTGCAATCTATATGATTCTGATATATCTGTTATCCAAGATTATTATTGAAAAAAATGCACAGTCAATTTCCATGACAAAGATTTTGGGTTACACGAACGGTGAAATCAGCAGACTGTATATTCTTTCTACCTCACTGGTTGTTATACTATGTCTTTTGACCAGCCTTCCGATTGAAACGACAGTGATGGAAGTATTATTCCGTGAGATGATGCTGTCCAGTATTTCCGGGTGGATCACCCTGTGGATAGATCCGATGATCTACGTGAAGATGTTTGCGGCAGGATTTATCACTTACAGTGTGATCGCCATGCTGGAATACAGAAGAATCCGGAGAGTGCCAATGAGTGAAGCACTGAAAAATGCAGAATGACCATATAAGATAAAAAGTTCAGAAGAAAACGATACTTTATGTTGTTAAAGTGCTAAATAACTGTTATAATGGGTATTAATTCGTTGCTGGAAACAGTAACATAAATTCGTTCATAAGAGAGGAAAAGATACATATGAATCAGTTGGAAGTACTCAGAGAAAGCCTTGGACAGTGTGATGAGATCGTTCTGGACGCCCTGCTCATGCGTAACAGAATTGTAGAAGATATCATGGCTTATAAAGAAGCAAATGATATCCCGATCCTTCAGCCGGAGCAGGAGGCAAAACAGAGAGAATGGCTGGAGAAAAGAATGGAAGGCAGACGCCACAAAGACGAAGTGACTGCTGTCTTTGAGGAGATTACCAGAAACAGTAAGAGAATTCAGGCACGCAAGCTGTTCGATTACAATATTGTGCTGATCGGATTCATGGGAGCTGGAAAGTCTACGATCTCTGATTTCCTTAAAAATGTATTTGCTATGGAAGTTGTGGAGATGGATCAGATCATTGCAGAAAGAGAAGGAATGTCCATCTCTGATATCTTTGAGACCTATGGAGAGGAGTATTTCCGTAACCTCGAAACAGAACTTCTTATTGAAATGCAGTCCAGAACAAATGTAGTTATCTCCTGTGGCGGCGGTGTGCCAATGAGAGAACGCAATGTTGTCGAGATGAAGAAGAACGGACGCGTAGTACTTCTGACTGCTAAACCGGAGACAATCCTCAACCGTGTCAAGGATAACCACGACAGACCGATTCTGGAGGGCAATAAGAATGTTGATTTTATTGCAGAGCTGATGAGCAAACGTCGTGAGAAATACCTGGCAGCAGCTGATATCGTGATCGAGACAGATGGCAAGGATAAACTGGAAATCTGCGAGGAACTGGTACAGAAGATCCGTCAATAGCACAATTTTATTAAAATTTATAATGACTTTACGAAAATATCCAGATTATCCAAGTCTGGATATTTTTTTATCGCAAAAATTGAAAGGTGTATCAAAAAACAGTCCATTTTGTTTAATATGCATGAGTGGTATTATAATTTCATCAAAAAGCTATACGAAATAGCTAATAAGAACGAATAAAAAATGGGAGGTTTCTTATGAAGAAAAAATTAGTTTTAGCGATGGCAGCAGCAATGGCAATCACATCATGTGCAGTTCCGGTATTTGCAGATGAAGCAGCTGAAGGCGGCAAGATTGGTATCTCAATGCCAACACAGTCTCTGGAGCGTTGGAACAGAGATGGTTCTTATCTGGAAGAACAGTTCAAAGCAGCAGGCTATGATGTAGAACTGACATACTCCGACAACGAAACAGACCGTCAGGTAAATGATATTCAGAACCTGATCTCTGACGGAGTTAACCTTCTGGTAGTTGCAGCTATCGATGGTGAAGCACTCAACACAGTTATGGATGAAGCAGCTGATGCAGGAATTCCGGTTATCGCTTATGACCGTCTGATCAAATCCGATGCAGTTTCCTACTATATTTCCTTTGATAACTATACAGTAGGTACTCTTCAGGGCCAGTACGTAATTGATACACTGGATCTTGACAATGCAGGAGATAAAACATACAACATCGAGTTCACAGCTGGTGACCCGGCAGATAACAACGCTGGATACTTCTTCAACGGAGCATATGATACTCTGAAACCATATCTGGATGCAGGTACACTGAACGTAGTATCCGGACAGACAGACTTCGACTCTGTTGCAACAGCACAGTGGGATACACAGACAGCTCTCGAAAGAATGCAGAACATCCTTGCTTCTTACTATGCAGATGGAACTCAGCTCGATGTAGCTCTTTGCTCCAATGACTCTACAGCACTTGGTGTTACACAGGCTATCGAATCTGACTATGCAGGTAAAAACGACGTTCTGATCACAGGACAGGATGGTGACGAAGCTAACCTTGCAAACATCGTAGACGGAAAACAGTCCATGACAGTTTACAAAGCAGTTGCAAACGAAGCAGTTGTTACTCTTGACCTTGCAGAAGCAATGCTGAAAGGTGACACAATTGATGACTCCCTGATCACAAACTCCAAATGGGATTTCGATTGTGCATATGATACAGAATCCTATGAGACATCTGAAGGACATAAATGCCCATCATTCCTTCTTGTTCCTACAGTTGTAACAAAAGACAACCTGAAAGAGGAACTTGTTGACACAGGATACTATACACAGGACGACGACGGATACCTTCATCCAGCAGGCTGATGACTAAGCAGAGTCAGATAGTTATCAAGAATATGTGAATCATGCTTGCATGAATGAACAGATTCTTGTATAGCTATATGACGAGCAAACAACATGAGCAAAATGAGAACTGCGTAGCAGTATTTTGCGAATGGTGTGCTGCTTAGGCAATAGTATCAGTACTATAAGTAACCAATAAATATATAAACTAGAATTATCAGGGCGGGGTGTATGCCCCGCCTGCTTTTTTTTGAGAAAGGGGGCGCCACCTTGGCAGATAATATTTTG
>NZ_CAKROJ010000010.1 GCF_934372025.1 uncultured Blautia sp. | reverse complement strand
CTGAAAGAAAGACTGCAGGATGCATCGATCCACACAGATATCATGGGTTCGGATCATTGCCCGATCGAGCTGGATGTGGATATTGAATTGAAGTAACTGTTTGGCAGAAAAAGGAGAACCAGAAATGGAAAAACAGAACAAAATATGCGTATATAAGGGCGACCCTGTAAATCCGGGTGTCAGCATACTGGGCACCGGTATTAATTTTGCAGTGGAAATCCCCTGTGGTGTTCCTGCCTCTCTGGTACTGTATCGCAAAGGAGTTGCTCTGCCTGAGAAGGAAATTCCTTTCACCGAAGAATACAGAACCGGAAGAATGTGTGCAATGCTGGTGACAGGGATCAAAACCGGCAGATACGAATACAATTTCCGCATAGACGGAAAAATTTGTCAGGATCCTTTTGCTCAGGTAATCCGGGGGCGTGAGAAATTTGGTACACCACTGTCAGAAGAAGAGCACGCAGTACGCTGTGCATTTCTTTCAGAAAAAGAATATGACTGGCAGGACGATAAAGCGCCGGAAATTCCATATAATGAAATGATTCTCTACAAAGTTCATGTACGTGGTTATACCAGGCAGGCAAAAATCCTGTCCAGAAAAAGAGGTACGTTTGCAGGTCTTGTTGAGATGATCCCGTATTGGAAGGAACTTGGAATCAATGCTGTGGAACTGATGCCGGCATATGAGTTTCAGGAATGCCCGAAAGCAGAAACAGCAGAAAGAACCATTCGTTCAAGACAGGATGACCGAATTAATTACTGGGGCTATACACAGGGATTTTATTTTGCACCAAAGGCTTCCTATTGTGCGACCAGAGAGCCGGACCGAGAATTCAGGGATATGATCCGGGAATTCCATAAGGCAGGAATCGAATGCATCATGGAAATGTATTTCCCGGAGGGGACTCCTGCACTTCAGGTAGTACGCTCTCTCTGGATGTGGAAACTTTTTTATCATGTTGACGGTTTTCATCTTATGGGAGATGGTGTTCACCAGAAAGTGATCGAACGCGATCCGATTCTTTACGGAACGAAAAAAATGTTTTCTGAAATGGATGGAAATACAGAAGCAGAGAACATGCTTGCAGAGTATAATGCCGGATTCATGCAGGATATGAGAAGATTCCTCAAAAGTGATGAGGGAATGATATCCGGAGCAGAATTCCATGTGAGAAGAAATGCAGGTATTTTTGGAACCGTCAATTATATGACAAGTCAGGATGGCTTTACCCTCTATGATACGGTGTCTTACAATTATCGTCATAACGAAGCCAATGGCGAAGACAACCGGGATGGAAGCGAATTTAATTATTCCTGGAACTGTGGTGTGGAAGGTCCGACCCGCAGGCAGGTTATTCGAAGAATGCGCGAACAGCAGATGCGGAATGCATTTTTTATGCTGCTGTTAAGCCAGGGAACACCGATGATCTACGGAGGAGATGAATTTGCCAACTCACAGGCGGGAAATAACAATGCCTGGTGCCAGGACAATGCAGTTGGCTGGACAGACTGGAAAAATCTGAAAAAGTATGAGGCACTTGCTGCTTTTGTAAAAGAGGCAATTGCTTTTCGTAAAAACCATCCGATCCTTCACATGCCGCAGGAAATGCGAGGCGTGGATTATATGGCGAAGGGATTTCCGGACATTTCTGTACATGGCGAGCGCGCGTGGTTCCTGAATCGGGACAATACCAGCCGTCTTCTTGGCGTAATGTACTGCGGTGCATATGCAGAACGTGAAGATGGTATGGCAGATGATTTTATTTATATAGGAATGAATTTTCACTGGGAAAAACGAAACATTGCACTTCCGAATCTTCCGGAAGGACTTTCCTGGAAAAAAGTTGCCGATACATCGAACCAGACGGAAGGCCAGTGGTTCGGGGATTATGAAGAAACATACAAAAAATCAACAAAGATCAACCCGCGCACGATCGTGGTGCTGATCGCAAAGCGGGAGGAATCAGAACATGCATCCGTGGCTGCACTTCAAGACAATAACGAGGCATAAACTGCTGGTAATGAAATACTGTTTTCGCATAGGCCTGTATAAACAGGGGCTGCTTCATGATCTGTCAAAATATTCACCGACAGAATTTCTGGTAGGCTGCAAATATTATCAGGGAACCAGAAGCCCGAATAATGCCGAGCGGGAAGACATTGGAGTGTCAACTTCATGGCTCCATCATAAAGGACGCAACAAACATCATTTTGAACACTGGGTAGATTATTCCATCGATGACGGGCATGTGATCATGGGCGCGCAGATGCCGAGAAAGTATGTTGCAGAGATGGTGATGGACCGCATCAGCGCTTCCAGAAATTATCTGGGAGATGCGTATAATGAGAGCCAGCCGCTTGAATATTTCCTCAAAAGTAAAGAAGAACTCTGGTTTATTCATCCACAGACCAAGAAAGAACTGGAAGCACTTCTCAGGATTTTGAATGATCATGGTGAAGAAAAACTGCTTCATTATATTAAGTACAGATACCTCAAGGGTGAAACCAGAAAGATTCGTTATTAAAATAAGAGAAATGAGCAAAAGCCGTTATCTTGTTAGAGATATTCTGACAGGATAACGGTTTTTTATAATTTTAAATGATATAAATAATACAGATAAACAGTATATAACAGTTGACAACAGTGATACACTGTTATATACTGTTTGTAGAAGGAGGGATGAAGTTGAATCTTATTATAAATCATACTTCCATGGAACCAATTTATGAGCAGATCGTAGCACAGATCAAGGCAGAAGTGATTGAAGGCACACTGACTGCGGGGGAAGCACTTCCTTCGGTACGTGCACTTTCCAGAGAACTGAAGATCAGTGCTCTTACAGTAAAAAAAGCCTATGACAATCTGGAAGAAGAAGGATTAGTTGTGACGGTCCATGGAAAGGGAAGCTTTATTGCAAATACCAATCAGGAACTTTTGATGGAAGAGCGGCGCAAGGAACTGGAGAAAGAACTGGAAGCTGCTGTACAGAAAGCCCGTACCGGGGGATTGACGGTGAAAGAAATCCGGGAGTCATTTGAGATCATAATGGAGGATGAGGTATGTTAGTACAACTGGATCGTGTAATGAAGGAATATGGCAGTTTTGCACTGGAACTGAATATGCAGATCCCCGAGAATCAGATCATTGGGCTGATTGGGGCAAACGGAGCTGGAAAGAGTACGACATTCAAGTTAATGATTGGACTTATCCGCCCGGACCAGGGTAACGCAGAAGTGTTTGGCAGAAATGCTGCGGATCTGGGGGCAGAGGAGAAACAGAAGATAGGAGTGGTATTTTCCGATAGTGGATTTTCAGAATATTTGAGAGTGCAGCAGCTTATTCCGGTCATGAAACGTTTTTATCCGGATTTCCAGGAAAAAGAGTTTCGTAAAAGATGTGAAAGATTTAAGATTCCGCTGAACAAACAGATCAAGGATTTTTCTACGGGAATGAAAGCGAAGCTGAATGTACTTCTTGCACTCAGTCATGACAGCAGGCTGCTGCTCCTTGACGAGCCGACGGCAGGCCTGGATGTGGTCGCAAGAGAAGAAATTCTTGATCTTTTGCGGGAATACATGGAGATCCCGGGACGAACTATTGTGATTAGCTCTCATATTTCCGGCGATCTGGAACATTTCTGTGATGACTTGTATATGATCCATGAAGGCAAAATTGTCCTTCATGAAGAGACAGACCGTATTCTCGAGGAATATGGATTTCTCAAAGTATCAGAGCAGGAATACGAAGTCCTTGACAAAGAATATCTTCTGCGTGTGCGAAAAGAGTCGTTCGGTTACAGTTGTCTGACAGACCAGAAGAACTATTATCTGGAAAATTATCCGGGGCTCGTAGTCGAAAAAGGAAGTGTAGATGAAGTCATTTCCATGCTGGTGAAGGGAGAGGCGTTATGAGTGGATTATTAATGAAAGACCTGGAGCTGATTAAAATAAACATGAAAACATATCTGGCAGTTTTTCTGATAGGCCTCATTTATCTGGTTGCACATGAGAACGGAAGTACATTTTTTGTAGCTTATGCGACCTTTGTGAGTATTGGCGTCTCTGTCGGAACAATTTCTTATGATGGTTACCACCATGGAATGAGATTTTTAATGACATTACCGATCACAAAAGAGCAATACGTACAGTCAAAGTATCTGCTCAGTTTTTGCTTTGCAGTGCTGGTCAGTGCTGCCAGTCTGCTTTTGGGAATAATAAGAATACAGATTTCTGGAAACCAGAAAGTAGAAGACCTTTTGATAAGCACTGGTGTTGCACTTGTTATTTCCGGTATAATACTTTGTGGTATGATTCCACTTCGATTGAAATATGAAGCCGAGAAAAGCAGGATTGTTATGGTGGCAGTGGTAGCAGTAATCTTTCTGGTGGCTGCTGCATGTAAGAAACTATATGATGTGTATCAGAAGAGCTTTGGGAAAGGCTTGCAGTTTTTGAATACCCTTTCCGGATGGCAGATAGCGGTTGGACTGATTGTAGTTATGATGATTTGTCTGGTCGTGTCCGTGAAGGTCAGCGAGAGGATTATGGAGGGGAAGGAGTTTTGAGATGCCATAGACATTAGTTTTCTAATGTACTTGGTTATTTGAATTTTCAGTATATCATTTACACAATCAGGACAAAATAATAAGGGGATATTCGCTTAAATCATTGAATATTCCCTTATTTTATACTATTATTTAAGGGAAAGAAAGGAGGGGTAAGGGAATGCGAAGCTTTAATTATTCAGTGATCAAGGATCAGAAATGGGATTCAGAAGTTTTGGGGTTGGTTGCCGCGATTTATAAAGAAGCTGGAAAACAGGAATTATATTTGAAACAGTGTCCGGAAGAACTTGAAAAGTTAGTGGAGATTGCCAAAATACAAAGTACTGAGGCATCTAATGCAATTGAGGGAATTGTTACAACCAGTACAAGGATCCGGCAGCTTGTTGAAGAAAAAACTGCACCGAAAAACCGTGATGAACAGGAAATTGCAGGATATCGTGATGTATTAAATATTATACATGACAGCTTTGACGCCATTCCCATTACAAGGAATTATATTCTGCAGCTTCATAAGATACTGTATAGCCATATGAACAATCCAATCGCAGGGCAGACAAAGAATGTGCAGAATTATATCAGCGCGACTTATCCAGATGGTCATATTGAAGCTTTATTTACACCACTTGCACCATATGAAACACCAGAGGCACTTGACAGGATTTGCGAAGAATATAATCGAGTCATAGGAAATATGGAACTGGAACCATTGATTGCTATTCCTGTTTTCATTCATGATTTTTTGTGTATTCATCCTTTTAATGATGGAAATGGCAGAATGAGCCGCCTTCTTACAACTTTGCTTTTATATAGAAATGGATTTTATGTTGGAAAGTATGTTTCGTTGGAAGTAAAGATTGCAAAGAATAAGGATTTATACTATTCTGCGCTTGCTGCATCGCAGACAGGCTGGCACGAGGGAACAGAAGATGTAGTACCATTCATTAAATATCTCCTCGGAACGATTCTTGCTGCCTATAAGGAGTTTGAAGACAGAATGAGCCTGGTTGAAACGAAACTTCCTGCACTTGAAATGGTACGCAGAGCAAGTCAAAATAAAATCGGACGATTTAATAAACAGGATATCCGTGAATTGTGTCCTACGCTCAGTGACAGTTCTATTGAGGGTGCTCTGAGAAAGCTGGTTGCAGCAGGTGAACTGAAGAAAGAGGGAAAAGGAAAGAATACATGTTATTTCAGACTAATTTAGTCATTACATGTCAAAATGACTAAATTAAAATGGATGATGACGAAATTAAAAATAACTGTAGTAGAATAAAGGTAACTGTTCACAGGTAATATCCCGCGAGGTGTTTTGCCATGAATATGGCAAAATCCCGAGACATACGGGGCAAAATGCCATCACCGAAGGTGATTTGGAATGCATTTTGACCAAGTTACTGCGAACGGAGTAAACAGTAACGAATAAAGGAGAAACTAATTCCGTTCTTAAAATAATTACCTGGAACATTTCATCTAAATGCGTTATCCTGTAAAAAGAGGCATTCTTGAATTACTATATAGACAAACAGGAGGACTGTTTATGAACAAAAATCAGATTTTTATAAAGAGTGGTACAGAATATAAGAAAATCACCAAAGAACTGTTGGAGGAGAGTAACCTTGCGGAACTGATCGGAGACCGGGAAAAAATGGTCGGCATCAAACCCAATTTGGTGTCTCCGTCAGATCCGGCAGATGGAGGAACGACACATCCGGAAATCGTGGCAGGTATTCTGGAATATCTGAATGAAAACGGATTCAAAAACAGAATGATCCTCGAAGGCTCCTGGGTAG
Source organism: uncultured Blautia sp. (assembly GCF_934372025.1). Classification (GTDB taxonomy): domain Bacteria; phylum Bacillota; class Clostridia; order Lachnospirales; family Lachnospiraceae; genus Blautia_A. The sequence goes on along the minus strand of NZ_CAKROJ010000010.1, from coordinate 50,392 downwards.
GAGACCGTACTGCAGATGCGTTTGAAGTGTGCGGTTACCGGCAGCTTTGCGAAGATTATGATGTGGAGTTTTATGATACGCAGAAAGACAAAAGCTATACAAAAGACTGCTGCGGTCTGGAACTGAAAATCTGTGAGAGTGTAAAAAAAGTAGATTTTCTGATAAACGTGCCGGTTATGAAAGGCCACTGTCAGACAAAAATCACCTGCGCACTTAAAAATATGAAGGGACTGATCCCGAATACAGAGAAGCGCCATTTTCATTCCATGGGATTGCACAAACCGATCGCGCATTTAAATACAGGAATCCATCAGGATTTTATCGTAGTTGATAATATCTGCGGGGACCTCGATTTTGAAGACGGCGGAAATCCGGTTGTGATGAATCGCATCTGGACTGCAATGGACCCGGTTCTGGTAGATGCCTACGTCTGTCAGCAGCTCCATTACAAAGTCTCGGATGTTCCATATGTAAAGCTTGCCGGTGAGCTTGGTGTTGGCTGTTCCGATATTACAAAAGCAGACATTCGTGTAATAGGAGATAGCGTTGAGCAGAATATTTCCAAAAGACGGAAGGTTGTGGAAGTGGCAGATGCTGTAGAAGAGGTTGATTCCTGCAGCGCATGCTATGGCTATCTGATTCCGGCACTTGATATGCTGAAACAGGAAGGACTTCTCGATAAACTTCATGAAAAAATCTGTATCGGTCAGGGATACAGAGGAAAGACAGGAGAACTCGGCGTCGGACATTGCACCAAAAACTTCAAACACCACGCAGAAGGCTGTCCACCAACCGAAAACCAGATATACGAATTCCTGAAAAAATACATATCAGAAGAACTATGAATAATAGAAAGTTTGCACGGTTCGGGTAATTCAATGTCGTGATCTGTGTGAGATTCTCCACGTATTTCTACGGATCCATTCATGGTCACACAGTTACGACATTGAATTGCCGAACCTGCTACACATTCGAAATTCATAGTTCTGTCGTGGGGCGACAGCTGAAGCCTTCACCATACAGCTATTGACTTCGGGCTGATCAGAGACATTATTATTTATTCAAAGTTCAAGGGCTGTAAGTTATAACTTTAATTAGAGATAGACAGAAAGCCCCACACAGCAGGTGAGATATTCAGACATCTGCAGAAGTCGTAGAATTTCTTAGATATGTTCTGTCTGTATTATTCCCTGAAATCGTACTGTCTGAGCATTCATGCGAGTTTACGATTTCAGGGAATGGTTTTTACAGACAGGTTATATCTTAGAAATTACCGACGACGAAGCCGTCTGAATTCTCCCTGCTGTGTGGGGCTTTCGTCATATCATCTAATTAACAATCATCACTTACAGTTCGTTACCTGCATCCACCTACTTACTCAGGGCAGCCTCCTTCAGAATATGCACAATCTCTTCCTGGCTGAACCGACTGCTGTCGATACAAATATCATACTGCTCAATATCCTTCCATTTCTGGTCAGTAAAAAACTCATAATAAGCACGACGCTCTTTATCCATTCTCTTCACAAGCTTCCGCGCACTCTTTTCCTCACGGTCCAGGCGCTCCATAATCGTTTTTACACGCGTTTCAAATGGAGCATAAATAAATACACGCAAAACCTTGTCACCCGACAGAATATTGTTCGCACATCGGCCGACAATAACACAGTCCTCTTTATCACTCAGTGAAAGAATAATATCCCTCTGAATACCAAACAGAACATCATTCATAGGAATCGGGTAACGGTCAGTACCGATCTGGATCTCATTATCAATAGGAAATCCCCAGGGGCTTGGACGCTTTTCATCAACTTCTGCAAACTGATTAAGCGGAACAGCCTTTTTACTGCTGGCCATTTCAATCAGTTCTCTGTCATAAAATCCAATTCCCATTTCTTCGGCAAGAGCCTTTCCGATCATCCTGCCATTGCTTCCATACATACGATTGATCGCGATAATACGTTTACTCATACAGGTTCCTCCTCTCGGAAATTAAATTTCTTATTGTCTTTATCATAGTACATTTTTTAGATAAATTCAATAAAAAAATAATGTAATCACAAAATTATTTGTATAAAATACAAAAAGTCTGACGAATAAAAATGAGATTTAAGGTACTTTTAAGGTTAATTCATTTGCCTTTCACACTTCTCTCAAGAAGTAAACACAAATTTTCGTTAAAGTAATTACCAGAAACAGAGAATTGCAATTAGATGAGGTTATCGCAAAAAGGTAACGAATCTGGAGGAAAAGGATGCCTGGAAAGAGGAATGAAGAAAATAAGAAAAAAGGCAGAAATAAGAAAGTAATTGCCTGTGTGGTGACTGTGGCTGTGCTGGGAACAGCAGGATCGATTGTTTACAGCAAAAACCGCAGACCAACAGATAACAAATCTGAAAAAGGAGAGGCCAAAAGTACAGAAGTTACGCTTGGAAATATCTCTGATACGATCATCGGCACCGGAAATCTGGAACTTGATGAAGCACAGGCGGTTACGATTTCACCAGATGAAAACATGTGCCTTTCTGTGAGCGTAGATGAACTGGATATCAATTCTGTTGAAAAAGGACAGAAAGCAGTAGTTACATTTGATGCGATCGAAGATAAAGAATTTGAAGGTGAAGTTACAGAAATCGGAAATTCAGCAAGTGTAAATGGAGGTGTTGCAAAATATACCGTAGAAATCACAATCCCGAAAGATGATGAAATGAAGGTGGGGATGAATGCTTCTGCAACGATTACCACAGAAGAAAGAAATCAGGTTCTCACACTTCCGATGAATGCACTGCAGGAACAGGGAGACAAAACCTTTGTATATACAGAAAAGAATACAGATGGAACGCTTTCCGGAGAAGTGGAAATTCAGACCGGCATGACAGATGGAAATACAGTGGAGATCACAGACGGACTGGAAGAAGGTGATACCGTTTATTATATGCGTTCCGAAAACAGTTCATCAGGAAGCGGCTCGGATATGCAGAATAAAATGCCTGGTGGAGAACAGGCAGGAGAGATGCCGGATATGGGCAATTCCGGAAAAGGAAATGCTGACGGAAATGTCGGTGGAAGTCCGGGAGGCGGATCAGGTGGTGGTCCCGGCGGAGGTCAGGGCGGACCTGGAATGTAAGGTGGTGAGTGTATGTTTTTTCAGTCAGTAAAGATGGCATGGCACGCAGTGACGGTAAATAAACTTCGCACCTTTCTTACAATGCTGGGAATCATTATCGGAGTAACGGCACTGATCGTGCTGGTATCTATTGCAGATGGAGCTACCAGTTCTGTAAAAGATGAGATCTCAGGTATGGGTTCCAGTTATCTTACAGTCAGTATTACAGATGATAAAGAAAATCCGCTTCGTCTGAGTGAAATGTCCGATTTTTCAGAGCCGGAAGAAATTGAAGCAGCGGCACCGGTTTCAAGAACAAGTGTTACAGCAAAAAACGGATATACCAGTGATACAATGACCCTGATCGGAACAACCGGAAGTTATGCACAGATTCAGAATATGGAGCTGGCATATGGACGATTCATCATGAATGCTGATGTTGAGAATCATACATATGTGACCGTACTCACATATGATACAGCAGTTGAGCTTCTGGGGAGAGCAGATGTGACCGGGGAATCGGTTTCGGTTTCTCTTAATGGTAAGAGCTTCCTGGTTATTGGTGTACTGAGTGAAGAAAGCAGTACTTCTCTTACAGGTGGAAATATGCTGAGCAGCAGTTCTGATGAGGACTCGGAAACAACAGTAAATCTGGAAGGCTATATTCCATTTTCGACGATGACCAGAATGGCAGATAACATTCTTGCGGTTACACAATTTTATGTATCAGCTACAGACAGTGAAACACTGGATTATGCAGAGACGGCACTGACAGATCTTCTTATGAATCGATTTGAGAACGATGAGGATGCATTTTCTGTGACGGATCAGTCCCAGATAATGGACACTATGGAAAGCGTAGATAATACCATGTCGCTGATGATCGGCGGAATTGCTGTGATTTCACTTCTGGTCGGAGGAATCGGAATTATGAATATCATGCTTGTTTCTGTAACCGAACGGACCAGAGAAATTGGAATACGTAAGGCAATCGGAGCAAAAAAAGGCATGATCATGCTCCAGTTTCTTCTGGAAGCAATGATCGTCAGTCTTATGGGATGTATGGCAGGAATCGGAATCTCCTGGGTGATCCTGAAAGCAGCAGGATTTTTTACAGAGAGCATACAGTTCGTGATGGATATGCGGGTAGTATGGATTTCTGTAATATTTTCAACATTGATCGGTATTGGTTTCGGATTGTATCCGGCAGGAAAAGCAGCTGCAAAAAATCCGATCGAAGCACTTCGATATACTGGATAAAAGGCGCTTTTTGCGCGGAAACGAAGAAAACAGTCGAACGAATTTTCTTGACTGAAAATGTGGAAAAAACCTATAATAGTTCTGTCAGGAAAACAGCGCTGGAAAAAATTACTTGACATATCTGGGCATATTAAATATAATTTGCTTATGCATTACAAAAATGTTACAGAAAGAATAAAAAATGTAATGTGACTATGAACAAAGAAAAACAAAGTAATAGTCGCAAAAAGACATAATGAAAATGCAAGGAATGTTTGAGTATGAAAAGAGCAAAAATAACAGGAAACCAGAACCAGAAAGATAAAGGCGGCAGAGAACAGAATTCTACGTTTCACAGTTTTGTTTCTCTGAGTATCTGCGCACTGACCGTAATTGCCGTAACAGGTGGATGCAAACTGGCGGGAAGTGAAAAACATCGCGTATATGCCGCTTCAGAAAACGAAAGCAGCAGTCTGTACAGTGAAGGTGCTGATTATGATCTTCCATCCGGGATTGCCGGAGTTGTTTCGGGAGTGAACGCCACACCGTCAGCAGGTACGACTGTGAACCGCATCGGGATTTCCTGTGATGATGTGATCGTCGGACAGAGAGTGCAGAAGGTTACAAGCAATGCAGTTGAGATGAATGTCAGCGAATCTATGGCAACAACTGTCGATACATTCGATGAAAAAGTTGTATCCATGTCATCCTCAGCGAAACTGATGTCAGATGAGGATTATGAAAATCTTCTTCAGATTGTGGAAGCAGAGGCCGGAACGGAAGATCTCAAGGGACGGATCCTGGTTGCAAATGTTATCATGAACCGTGTCAGATATGCAGAATTTCCAGATAATGCGACCGATGTCATCTGGCAGTATATAGATGGCGTTGCACAGTTTTCTCCGGTTGAGGACGGAAGAATCTCAGAGGTAGTACCGACAGCAGAAACAAAAGAAGCAGTGAAGCAGGCACTGGAAGGTGTGGATTATTCAGAGGGTGCTCTGTTTTTTATCCAGAAATCAGCAGCTGCCAAGAACAACATTCATTGGTTTGATAAAAATCTCAAAAGATTATTCAAGCATGGAGTACATGAATTTTATACATATCCACAGGAAGTACAACAGTAGTTAGATCCGCAGGAGATGCAGCAGTACAGTGACCCGGAGGAACCGCGGAGGTTTCTTCGGGATTCTTTTTTTAATTAGGTATGGAATTTTACAAGGTAACGTGGTATACTATGACAAAAAATGTTAAAACACCAATAAAACCCCAAGAAAGGCAGGAAAGATACATGCAGGTATTATATAAAAGCACAAGAGGAAAAGGGGAGACAGTAACAGCTTCCATGGCAATTTTAAAAGGACTTTCCGAAGATGGAGGACTGTTTGTCCCGACTGAGATCCCGAAACTGAATGTGCCGGTAGAAAAACTTGCTCAGATGACATATCAGGAAACAGCATACGAAGTTATGAGCCGTTTTCTTACAGACTTTACAGAAGATGAACTGAAGAACTGTATTGCAAATGCATACGATGAAAAGTTTGACACAAAAGAGATTGCACCGCTTCATGAAGCAGACGGTGCATATTTCCTTGAACTTTTCCATGGTGCAACTATTGCATTCAAGGATATGGCACTTTCCATCCTGCCGCATCTGATGACTACCGCTGCCAGAAAGAATCATGTCAGCAATGACATTGTAATTCTTACTGCGACATCCGGAGATACAGGAAAAGCAGCGCTGGCTGGTTTTGCAGATGTACCGGGAACAAAGATCATCGTATTCTATCCGAAGCACGGAGTAAGTCCTATCCAGGAAAAACAGATGGTTACACAGAAAGGTGATAACACATATGTTGTAGGAATCACAGGAAACTTTGATGATGCGCAGACTGCAGTCAAGAAGATGTTCAATGACCAGGCACTGGCAGCAGAACTCAATGAAGCAGGATTCCAGTTCTCCTCTGCAAACTCCATCAACATCGGAAGACTGGTGCCGCAGATCGTTTATTATGTATATGCATATTCCAGACTGGTCGGCAAAGGAACTGTCAAAGCAGGTGAAAAAATAAACGTAGTTGTTCCTACCGGTAACTTTGGAAATATTCTTGCAGCATACTATGCAAAACAGATGGGACTGCCGATCAACAAACTGATCTGTGCATCCAACGAAAACAAAGTTCTGTTTGATTTCTTCAGTACAGGAACCTATGACAGAAAAAGAGATTTCATCCTGACAACTTCACCGTCTATGGACATTCTGATCTCCAGCAACCTGGAACGTCTGATCTATCGTCTCACAGGAGAAAATGCGGAGAAATGTGCAGAACTGATGCAGGCACTGAGCGAAGGCGGAGAATATACGATCACAGAAGATATGAAAAAAGGTCTTGCAGATTTCTATGGCAATTACTGCAGCGAAGCAGAAACAAAAGAAGCAATCCACTCTGTTTACAAAAACAGTGATTATGTGATCGATCCTCATACTGCAGTTGCGGACGGCGTTTACAGAAAATATCTTGCAGATACAGATGATCATACAACAACCGTGATCGCTTCCACAGCAAGTCCGTACAAATTTACAAGAAGTGTTATGGAAGCTGTTGAAGATGAGACAGAAAGTATGGATGATTTTGCACTGGCAGATAAACTGTCTGAAATTTCCGGAGTGAAGATTCCAAAAGCTGTTGAAGAGATCCGTACTGCACCGGTACTGCATGATACCGTAGTAGATGCACCGGATATGCCGGCTGCTGTGAAGAAGATCCTTAACATTGTCCGTGACTAAGGTATTGTGAACAGTAACAACTGTGGAAATTTTCCAGTATTATATATTGAAAAATCACATACAATAGAGTAAAATAAATGTAAGAAACAAAAAAGAGAAAGATTACGGGATAATTCCTGGGATGTGCGAGGCCCCTTTTTTATTTGAACCTACATTGACAAATAGGGAATCCTAGATCGCTGCAGTGATGTCAGACCTCTCGTCGTGGTAGGCAGATCTTCAGTTGCGGATACCCAACCTGGCTGCGGCTAGGCGTCAGATGGAAGGGAACGGCATCCTGGGACCCATAAAAATAAGCAACAGAAGGAGTCATAGTGATATGGCTCTTTTTTTACAGGATAAGAGAAATTCATGTATTGGGAGGGTATTAAAATGGTAACACAGAGAACGTTTGGGACATTACCGTCAGGTGAGGAAGTACAGATCTATCATCTGGAAAACAAAGCAGGAGCATATGCAGAGGTGCTGCAGTACGGTGCAATCCTTGTGAAGCTTTGCGTGCCGGATAAGGATGGAAAACTCACAGATGTTGTCCTGGGATATGATGAACTGGCAGGATATGAGAAAAATGGCTGCTTTTTCGGGGCAACGATCGGAAGAAGCGGAAACCGAATTGCCGGCTCCAGATTTATGCTGGACGGAAAAGAAGTCAGACTGACTCCGAACGAAGGACCGAACAATCTTCACAGTGGCCCGGATGGCTTTGAGAAAAAAATGTGGACAGCTTCTGCTGTTTCAGAAGAAAAAAATGCAGTTACATTTTCCAGAATAAGCCCGGACGGAGAAAATGGTTTTCCGGGTGAATTTAATGTTTCCGTTACATATGAAATGACAGAAGAAAATGAAATCCGCATTGTCTACTCAGGTGTATGTGATAAGACAACAGTTGCAAATATGACGAACCATTCCTACTTTAACCTTGCCGGTGAAGGAAGCGGAAGCGCAATGGACCAGTATCTGACAATCCATGCAGAGCAGTATACACCGGTTGGTGAGGGTTCCATCCCGGTTGGTGAGAACGCATCAGTAGAAGGAACTCCGATGGATTTCCGAAAAGCACATCCGATCGGAGACGAGATCGAAGCAGATTTTGAACAGCTTAAGCTTACAGGCGGATATGATCACAACTATGTGACTGATGGATACAACAAAGCAAGTGTCAGAGAAATTGCAGCTGCATGGTCTGATAAAACAGGAATTATGATGGAAGTACTCAGTGACTGCCCATGTGTACAGTTTTATGCTGCAAACTTTGTAGAACAGGAACATGGCAAAAACGGACATGTTTATAATAAACGAGAAGCATTCTGTCTGGAAACACAGGTGGAACCGAATGCAGTGAATGTGGAGGAATTCCATTCTCCGATCCTTGAGGCCGGAGAACGCTATTATTCCGAGACCATGTATCGCTTTTCAATCAAAAAATAATTAAAAAGGTTATAAATCCGATTCTTTTCATATAATGCAATATGAAGAGAGTCGGATTTTTTATTGGAAGAATCATAATAATGACAGTGAGCATCTTATGTGCAGAAAAAACACTGCCGGTATCAGCGGCAGATCCGGTCATTCGCGTGCTGCTGATGACAACGGATTTTGAATCCAGATATCATGAAAAAGTTACGGTTTCCTACAATGGGAAAGAGATAACATTTGATTCTGAAGAATTAAAAAAGAACGGGAATAAAGTCCGGATCCCGGCGCAGAAGGATGGCATCCAGATACTGTCTGTAGAACGACAGTCGGGGAAACCTGTCTATGAAGGAAGTCTTGAAATCATTCCGGCAGAGGAAGGAATTCTTCTGATCAACGAGCTGTCCCTTGAAAAATATCTGACAGCGGTCGTGCCGAGCGAGATGCCTTCAACGTATGAAAAAGAGGCACTGAAAGCACAGGCAGTGTGTGCGAGGACTTATGCCTGGAAACAGATTCAGGAACACAGACTGACAGATCTGGACGCAGATGTGGATGACAGCGTGAATTTTCAGGTATATGGAAATGTGAGTCCTCAGAAATCATCGACGGAGGCAGTCGAAGAAACGGAGGGACAGATTCTGTGTCAGAATGGAAATGCTGTAGAGACATATTATTTTTCTACATCTGCAGGAATCACCAGTACAGATGAGATATGGGGAAGTTCGAAGGCGGCACCTTATCTCAAAAGCGTTCCCTGCAGTTTTGACAAAGAAGAGCCGTGGAGTGCCTGGTCTGTGGAAATTCCATGGGAATCACTGGAAGACAGAGCAGCCGAAGAAACAGGTGAAGCTGCAGAACTGTTGTCGGTTACCGTGAACAGAAAAAGTGAAAGCGGTGCGGCAACAGGACTGGAGCTTGTAACGGCGAAAAAAACAACTGAGATCGAAAATGAAAGGGAGATACGTCGCTTTTTGTCTCCGGCAGGCTGTGTGATCACAGAAAAGGACGGAACTGAGGTAACAGGTGGGAAACTTTTACCAAGTGCATACTTTGAACTGAAGAGAAAAGAAAACGGAAATCTGTATATTACCGGAAAGGGTTACGGACATGGTGTCGGAATGAGTCAGACAGGTGCAAACGGTATGGCAAAGGAAGGATACGATTACAGAGAAATACTGGATTATTTTTTTCGAAAAGTTACGATACAAAATCTGGGATGACACAGAGCATGTTTCATGGTAAAATAAAATAAGCTGTAACTGTTCGGCAGAGACTGTGAGAAATCTGGACAGTTACCCAAATCGTAACTATCGGGAGAAAAAATATGGGAAAAAAAACAGGGAAAGGCATCGTTGGAAGCATCCTGGGTTTTGTAAAACGAATGCAGGAGGATCATATTGGTGCCTATGCTGCGCAGGCGGCATACTTTCTGATCATGTCATTTATTCCTTTTGTACTGGTGCTCACAGCACTGGTGCAGTATACACCGTTGACGTATCGTATGCTCAGACAGGCGATACTTGGATTTGTGCCTTTGAATCTGCAGGATTTTGTACTTAAGATCATTGCAGAGGTTTACACCAAAAGTGCAGCAGTCGTTCCGATTTCCGGAGTGTTTGCGTTGTGGTCATCCGGAAAGGGTATGCAGTCTCTGATCACAGGACTCAACGTGATCTATCATGTAAAAGAAACACGAAACTGGCTGACAAATCGTCTGTATTCTATGCTTTACATGTTTTTGTTTGTGCTCGCGATCATCATAAGCCTTTTGCTTCTGGTTATGGGTAACAGAATTCATTCGGTACTGATCATCCATGCACCATTTCTCGGAAAGATGCTGGGGCGTTTCCTGACAGCCAAGACATTTCTTGTTTTTGTCGTTCTGTTTCTGGTATTTCTTGTACTGTACAGATACCTTCCGAACAGAAAAGCATCCTTGAAGAGTCAGGTGCCGGGAGCTTTTATCATAGCAGTTGCCTGGTCACTTTTTTCGTACTTCTTTTCGCTGTATTTCACATTCTTTCCGAATTTCAGCAATATGTACGGAAGTCTGTCAGCGCTGATTATGGTTATGCTGTGGCTTTATGTCTGTATGAATCTGCTTTTGTATGGCGCTGAACTGAATGCGTATTTCGAAAAAGAATTTCGTCAGGCGCAGATGTCTTTGTGGCAGGGAATAAAAAAACTGCTTGACAGTTTTTTAGCACTGTGGCATAGTAATAAAAGGTAACTGTGAGATAAGACAGCAGTTATGATATAAGATAAGAGCTGAGAAGGCGTTTTCAGGAGATTGTTTTCTTACAGAGAGAGGGAGTCAGCGGCTGTAAGCCCCCTTAAGTTCAGACAGTTTCTTAATTTCCCGCCGGAGCTTCATTTCTGAAATTTTCAGTAGGGAATGACGTTGATGCGCGTTAAGCATGACTCAAGTGCCTGCGGATCTTCAGATCACGGGAAACAGGGTGGTACCGCGGATAATGACTCCGTCCCTTTACTGGGATGGGGTCTTTTTTAATGCATTATTAAGTAAAAGGAGATAAAAACCATGGATATGAAGGAAAGACTTCAGGAACTGGCAGAAGCAGCCAGAAAACGGATCGAGGAATCAGATGGTCCGGATAAACTGAACGAAGTAAAAGTTGCTTACCTTGGAAAAAAAGGTGAACTGACAGCAATTTTAAAAAGCATGAAAGATGTTGCACCGGAAGACCGTCCGAAGGTAGGTCAGATGGTAAACGAAACAAGAACCAAGATCGAAGAGCATCTGGAAGCAACCAGAAAGAAACTGGAAGAAGCTCTTCGTGAAGAAAAAATGAAAGCAGAAGTGATCGATGTTACACTTCCGGCAAAGAAAGCAAAAATCGGCCATCGTCATCCAAACAGTATCGCACTGGAAGAGGTTGAACGTATTTTCATCGGAATGGGCTATGAAGTTGTTGAAGGTCCGGAAGTAGAATATGCAGATTATAACTTTACCAAGCTGAATATTCCGGAAGATCATCCGGCAAGAGACGAACAGGATACATTCTTTATCAATGATTCTATCCTTCTTCGTTCCCAGACATCACCGGTACAGGCTCGTACAATGGAAAAAGGCAAACTGCCGATCCGTATGATCGCACCTGGACGTGTATTCCGTTCTGACGAAGTGGATGCCACACATTCTCCGTCCTTCCATCAGATCGAAGGTCTGGTTATTGATAAAAACATTACATTTGCAGACCTTAAGGGAACTCTGCAGGAGTTTGCTCAGGAACTGTTCGGACCAGAGACAAAGACAAAATTCAGACCACATCACTTCCCATTTACAGAGCCAAGCGCAGAAGTAGACGTTTCCTGCTTTAAATGTGGCGGTAAAGGATGCCGTTTCTGTAAAGGTTCCGGATGGATTGAAATCCTCGGCTGCGGAACAGTTCATCCAAACGTACTGAGAATGTGCGGAATCGACCCGGATGAATACACAGGATTTGCATTCGGAGTTGGTCTTGAACGTATCGCACTCCTCAAATACGAGATCGATGACATGAGACTCCTCTACGAAAACGATGTACGTTTTCTTAAGCAGTTTTAATCCGCATAAGAGAAAGGATGCGCGAACGAAGTGAGCATATACTTTCTATGCGGATTTAACGATGAAATCATTGAGAGCCACCGCAGGTGGATCGGCAGACGCGTTAGCGGCTGGATTTCAGAGTCTGATAATATAATTTGAACGAACTTTATACGAAAAATTCGAAAGGTGGATATAAAACATGAATACATCAATGTCCTGGATTAAAATGTATGTGCCGGATCTGGATGTAACAGCCCAGGAATACACAGATGCCATGACACTGTCAGGAACAAAAGTGGAAGGCTTCGAAAAACTGGACGCAGATCTGGATAAGATCGTAATCGGACAGATTGAAAAAATAGAAAAACATCCTGATGCAGATAAACTGATCATCTGCCAGGTAAATGTCGGAACAGAAACTGTTCAGATCGTAACAGGTGCTCCGAATGTAAAAGAAGGAGACAAAGTACCGGTTGTTCTGGATGGCGGACGCGTTGCAGGCGGACATGACGGCAAAGTGACAGCCGGCGGAATCAAGATCAAAAAAGGTAAACTCAGAGGAATCGATTCCTACGGAATGATGTGCTCAATCGAAGAACTTGGCAGCACAAGAGAAATGTATCCGGAAGCACCGGAATACGGTATTTATATTTTCCCGGAAGATGCAGTTGTCGGTGAAAGTGCGATCAAAGCACTTGGACTTGATGATGTTGTTTTTGAGTATGAGATCACATCCAACCGTGTAGACTGCTATGGAGTTCTTGGTATTGCAAGAGAAGCAGCAGCTACTTTCGATAAAAAATTCATTCCTCCTGTTGTAAAAGAAACAGGAAACGATGAAAACGTAGCTGATTATGTTAAGGTTACTGTAGAAGATCCGGAGCTCTGCCCGAGATATACAGCAAGAGTAGTAAAAAATATCAAGATCGGTCCGTCTCCGAAATGGATGCAGAGATGCCTGGCTTCCAACGGAATCCGTCCGATCAACAACCTTGTTGATATTACAAACTATGTAATGGAAGAATACGGACAGCCAATGCATGCATATGATCTGGACAGAATCGAAGACAGAGAAATCGTAGTACGTCGTGCCGAGGCAGGCGAAAAATTTGTTACTCTGGATGGTCAGGAACGTGAGATGGATGACCAGGTTCTGATGATCCGCGATGGAAAGAAAGCAGTCGGAATTGCCGGAATCATGGGTGGAGAAAATTCCATGATCACAGATGACGTGCATACAGTTCTTTTTGAGGCAGCCTGCTTCAACGGAACAAATATCCGTCTTTCTTCCAAGAGAATCGGACTTCGTACAGATGCATCCGGTAAATTTGAAAAAGGACTTGATCCGAATAATGCAAAAGCAGCAATCGACCGTGCCTGCCAGCTGATGGAAGAACTGGGAGCAGGTGAAGTTGTCGGTGGATGCGTAGATGTCTGCAATGAGACAAGAGAACCTTCCAGAGTACCGTTTGAGCCGAAAAGAATCAATGCACTTCTCGGAACAGACCTTACAAAAGAAGAAATGCTTGCATATCTTGCAAAAGTTGAACTGACACTGGATCCGGAGACAAATGAGATCGTAGCACCTACTTTCCGCCAGGATATTCACTGCATGGCAGACGTTGCTGAGGAAGTAGCAAGATTCTTCGGATATGATAAGATCCCGACCACACTTCCGACTGGTGAAGCTACCACCGGAAAACTTCCGTTCAAGCTTCGCATCGAAAATGTTGCAAGAGATATCGCAGAATACTGTGGATTCTCAGAAGGAATGACTTATTCCTTCGAAAGCCCGAAGGTATTTGACAAGCTCCGTATTCCGGAGGACAGTGATCTCAGAAAAGTGATCACCATTAACAATCCGCTTGGCGAAGATTACAGTATCATGCGTACAACAACTCTGCATGGTATGCTTTCTTCTCTGGCAACAAACTATAACAGAAGAAACAAAGCAGTTCGTCTGTATGAGATCGGCAAAGTTTATCTGCCAAAAGCACTTCCGCTGACAGAGCTTCCGGATGAAAGAGTACACTTTACTCTTGGTATGTACGGAGCAGGTGATTTCTTCGACATGAAGGGTGTTGTAGAAGAATTCTTTGAAAAATCCGGAATGAAGAAAAAAGTTCATTATACACCGGACAGCAACAAAACATACCTGCATCCGGGCAGACAGGCCAATATCCTTTATGAAGGCAAAGTCGTTGGTTATCTCGGAGAGGTACATCCGATCGTTGCAGACAATTATGGAATCGGTGAGAGAACATACATTGCAGTGATCGATATCCAGGATATCCTTGAATTCTGCGGCTTTAATCACAAATTCACAGGAATCGCAAAATATCCGGCAGTTACCCGTGACCTGAGTATGGTTGTTCCGAAACACGTACTTGCAGGACAGATTGAAGATGTTCTGGAGCAGAGAGGCGGAAAGATCCTGGAATCCTATCAGCTGTTTGATATTTATGAAGGAGCACAGATCAAAGCCGGATATAAATCCATGGCATATTCCGTAGTATTCCGTGATCATGAGAAGACTCTGGAAGAGGCTGAGATCACAGCTGCAATGAAGAAGATCCTGAATGGTCTTACTGCTCTTGGAATCGAGCTGAGAAGCTGATGAAATTATATGTTGTACGACATGGAGAGACTGTATGGAATGAACTTCATAAGGTGCAGGGGGAGGCAGATATTCCGCTGGCAGAAAACGGAATCCTTCTTGCAGAAAAAACAGGAGAAGCATTAAAAAACGTTCCGTTTGATCTCTGCTTTACAAGTCCTCTTGTAAGAGCCAGAAAGACAGCAGAACTGATCCTTGCAAAACAGCAGAGAGAGGTTCCTGTCATTGAGGACAAAAGAATTCAGGAAATCAACTTTGGTGCACTGGAGGGCGTGATATGCTTTAACGATGCACATGAGTATCTGAATCCGGAAATGGAGAAGTTTTTTACAGATCCGTGGAAATTTGAGAGACCGGCACATGGGGAAAATATCGCAGATATTCTTGAACGTACCAGAGATTTCTGGGAAGAAAAGATCCATGATGCATCCCTGCAGGATAAGACAATACTGATCGCATCACATGGATGCGCAGTCAGAGCACTTCTGCAGAATGTTTACCAGGATCCGCAAAATTTCTGGCATGGCTGCGTTCCTCCGAACTGCAGTGTCAATGTCATAGAAGTGACAGATGGAAAAGCAGTTTTTCTTGAAGAAGACAAAGTATATGCATAATAAACAACAGGCAGTTCCCGTAAAGGGGCTGCCTGTTGTTTGTTACCAGGTTACTGTGAAATGTTTGTGACAGAGCCGGGAAAGTGCAGAAAACAGCTTGTTCGCAAAAATGTGATATGATATGATAGAAAAGGCAGAAAATCGTACAAAAATCTCTGCTTTTTGTGAAAAATGCAAAAATTATAAAAGTTACTATAAGGAGGTTTGCTATGAAGAAAAAAGTCGTAAATGTAGTAATGTTCCTGGTCGTTCTTGCAGCAGCACTGGGAATGACGCTTTATGCAGGGAACAATGCAGTGAGCGTTCTGATCTATAACTTTATTTTTCTTGGTATCATAGCTGTCATTTATCTGGTCGCACTGATCGGCGGAATGTTTCGAATGAACCGTCTGTCGCAGGCACTTGGCGATGCTGCACAGGAACTGGATGAAATGTTCAAAATGCCGGGAAGAGTAGCACCGGAACAGATCGGAACTATGAACGGAATTTTTCATAATTCTTATCTGGATGCGAGAATGCAGGCATTTACAGATGGAGTTGCCAAAAGTCAGGAAGGAATCGTTGATATTGAAGAATATATCAATGAAGAAGACCTGGACATTTATATTCACAAAAAACTTCTGGAAATGGCTCCGGATCTGTTTACCAGTATCGGTATTCTCGGTACATTTGTAGGCCTGGTATGGGGTCTTAAGGATTTTCAGCCGGACAACTACGAAGCAATGACCAGCTCGGTTGCATCTCTTGTTGATGGTATCAAGGTTGCGTTCCTTACTTCTATTTACGGTATCGCATTTTCAATTGTTTATACATCAGGAATGAAGAGTGAATATGCGGCACTGACCGGAAACCTTCAGCTGTTTCTGGACAGATTCCATACATATGTTATGCCGAGTGCAGAGACAGAATCCAGGAATCTTCTGGTTGCAAGTCAGAAGAATCAGACCGCTGCCATGAATCAGATGGCAGAGCAGTTTTCTGTAAAAATGGCAGACAGTTTTGAGAAAGTCATCACTCCGACATTCAAAAAAATGAACGATTCTCTGGATACCCTTGTTTCTTCTGTGACAAGATGTCAGGAGGATGCGGTTAAGGAAATTCTGGATGCATTCCTCAGTCAGATGAATACATCATTTGAAACGCAGTTTGCAGATTTTGGAAAAGCACTCAGCCAGCTGAAGGATGCGCAGACAGACAATACCAATTATACGACCAATCTCTATCAGGCAATGAGCCGTCAGCTCAGTGATGCGTATGTGGAACATGAACAGGCAATGAAAAAAATGCTGGAAGAATCCACCGGACTTCAGAAAGAATACATCGCTGCAGCAAACCGTATCATACAGGATAATCAGACGATCCAGAAACAGCAGCAGGCAGATTATCAGCATCTTGCAGATTATCTGAAGGAAGCGGAAACATCCTCTGCCAAATTCTGGGTTGCATGTAACCAGACCATGCAGAAATATGTGGAAGCAGCAGCGCAGGGTATGGAACGTGTTTCGGCAGCCGGTAAGGGTAATGCAGAAGTGGCAGCAGCCAATCGCAAAGTGGTTGAGGACTTTGATCAGAAGCTTCAGGAATTTGAGCAGTATCAGAAGCTGTCCATGAAAACAATGGAACAGGTTCGCCGCCTGCTGAGTGATATTTCCGCTGCCGGAAGCAGTGATAAGGTTCAGCTTACGGCAGGACGTAATTCACAGAGAAACACCCTTGAGAAGCTGCAGGAGACCATGCAGACACAGAGCGAAATGCAGCAGGAACTTCTGGAAGAGATCTCCAGAAATATCAGAGAGCTTTCCAAAGGAGTTCAGAAGGGAAAATTTGGTTTGTTCAGATAAAAGGAGAAACAGATGCGCAGAAAGAAAAAATCAGAAAATAACGGGTTTAATGTCTGGCGGTCTTATTCCGACATGATGGCGGGAGTGCTTCTGCTTTTTGTGCTGATCATGTGCGTGACTCTTTTTCAGGCACAGAAGAGTTATAACGAAAGTCTTCAGGAGCGAGATGAGAAGATCGCACTGCAGGAAGAATATACACAGGAGCTTCTGGACAAACAGAACGCACTGGACGAAAAAGATGAGACATTGCAGAGTCAGGATGCCCAGCTGAAAACACAGGATGAAAAACTGGCAGAACAGGAAAAGCAGCTGGCGGCACTTGCTGCCAAGCTTAAAGAACAGGAATCTACTCTGAATGCCCAGCAGTCTGCACTTGATGAAAAAACAGCGCAGTTAAAGGATCAGCAGGCACAGATCGATCAGATCATCGGTGTAAAGGCAGATGTAATTGAAGCTCTTAAAAATGAATTTTCCAAAAACAATATCAATGTGGATATTGATGCCCAGACCGGTGCGCTGACACTGGAGGCGAGTGTCATGTTTGATTATGATCAGGCAGAGCTTACCGATGCCGGTAAGCAGGCACTGGAGCAGATACTCCCGATCTATTGTAAGGTGCTTCTGCAGGATGATTATATGAAATATCTGGCCGAGATCATCATTGACGGTTATACGGACACAGATGGTGACTACAGCTATAACCTGCAGCTCTCGCAGCAGAGATCCCTTGCCGTGGCACAGTATCTTCTGGATATTCAGGGAAATTTCCTGGATGCTTCCCAGTCAGAGAACCTCGAAAAATATCTGACAGTCAACGGACATTCCATGGCAAACCCGGTACTGGATGCAGACGGAAATGTAGACAAAGATGCATCCAGACGAGTGGAGGTCAAATTCCGTCTGAAGGATGAAGAGATGATCGATGAACTGAATCAGCTTCTGAGTGGAAGTGATGACACGACAGCATCAGATGCCAATGCCTCCGCAGAAAATAAAAAAGACAACTAAAAACTGCTTGCATTGACTGGGATTGTATAGTATAATCAACAATGTTGTAAAAAAGATGGTCCTCTGTTACAGATCATGTATTAAGAACATCCAGTTAAGAATAGGAGAAAATAAAATGAACGACATTATCAAAAACATCGAATCTGCTCAGTTAAAAGCAGAAGTACCGGAATTCCGTGTAGGTGACACAGTAAGAGTACACGCAATGATCAAAGAAGGAAACCGCGAAAGAGTTCAGATCTTCGAGGGAACAGTTCTTAAAAGACAGGGTGGAAGCACCAGAGAAACTTTCACAGTAAGAAAGAGCTCCAATGGTGTTGGTGTAGAGAAGACATGGCCGCTTCACTCCCCACACGTTGTTAAAGTAGAAGTTATCCGTCAGGGTAAAGTTCGCCGTGCTAAGCTGAACTACCTGAGAGACCGCGTTGGTAAAGCTGCAAAAGTTAAAGAACGCGTTAGATAAGAAAATTTCAAAGGTTTCAAAAGAAGGGACAATAACGACAGCTATTGTCCCTCTTTTTCCATTATGGGAGAACAGCTTATGGAGATAAAAAACTGGAAAGAAGATCCCAGAGTTCAGGAAATAAAACAGAAGTTTGAAAATGAGAAAATCCGCAATGCCATGCACTGGGTGTTTCAGATTGCAGTGACACTGGTATTTGCAGCGGTCGTGGCGATCATGATGTTTCAGACCGTTACGATGCAGGAAAGCTCTATGGAACCGACAATTTCCGTTGGTGACAGATTCTTTATAAATAAAGCCGTTTACAAATTTTCATCGCCTCAGAGAGGTGATATGATCGTATTCCGTACGAGCGCGAGTGATGATGCGGCGTTGCATATCCGACGTGTTATCGGGCTTCCGGGAGAGAAAATACTAATATCCGGCGGAAGGATACTGATCAACGGGGAAGTATATAAAGAAGGTCGGGATTTTCCGATGATGACCAATCCTGGTCTTGCTGCAACTACGATCACCCTGGAATCGGGACAGTATTTTGTTCTCGGAGATAACAGAAACAACAGTGAGGACAGCCGTTATGCTGATATTGGAACAGTCAGCAGAAGATATATTTTGGGAAAGATATGGTTTACATGCTCACCGTTTGAAAAACTGGGATTTACGAAAGGTTAGGTAATATATGAACGTACAGTGGTATCCTGGTCATATGACCAAAGCAAAAAGACAGATGCAGGAAGATCTGAAGCTGATCGACCTGATCATAGAGCTGGTAGATGCGAGAGTACCGCTTTCCAGCAGAAACCCGGATATTGACCGTCTTGGTCAGAACAAATCACGTCTGATTCTTCTGAATAAGGCGGATCTGGCTGATGAAAGACAGAATGAAGCATGGAAAGAATACTTTCAGAAGAAAGGATTTTATGTAGTAAAAGTAGATTCCAGGAACGGAGCAGGAATGAAGGCAATACAGAATGTCATTCAGGAAGCCTGCAAAGAAAAAATCGAACGAGACCGTCGTCGCGGAATCAAAAACCGTCCGATCAGAGCAATGGTAGCCGGAATTCCGAATGTAGGTAAGTCTACATTTATCAATACATTTGCCGGCAAGGCCTGCGCAAAAACCGGAAACAAACCTGGTGTCACCAAGGGTAAACAGTGGATTCGCCTGAATAAAAATGTGGAACTGCTTGATACACCGGGAATCCTCTGGCCGAAATTTGAAGACCAGCAGGTAGGAATCCGCCTGGCATGTGTGGGTTCCATCAAAGACGATATTCTGAATATGGAAGAACTGGCACTCCTGCTTATTGACTATCTGAGAACAAATTACAGTGGTCTTCTCGAAAAGAGATATGGTATCTCAGAGGAGGGCAAAGGCGTAGATGTCCTTGGAGAGATCGCGAAGGCACGTGGATGTCTCAAGAAGGGAGAAGAACTGGATTATGTAAAAGCATCCGGCCTTCTTTTTGATGATTTCCGCGGCGGCAAGATTGGCCGTATCACTCTGGAATGGGTGGAACAGGAGAATAACGAATGAAAACAATCGGTGAGGTAAAGGCAGAGTTTGCGGCCTCGCAGGAGGCAGACTGGCAGCAGATCTGTCAGATGTATGAGGCAGATTCCAGAAACGGTGTACAGAAGCTGGTGCAGCAGTATCGCAAAAAACTCGAGGCACTGGAAAAAGAAAAACTCCGTATGGAACAGATGATGCAGTTTGAGCATAAATATGAACATCTGGGATATCTGTGCGGAATTGATGAAGTCGGAAGAGGACCGCTGGCCGGACCGGTAGTTGCCTGTGCTGTGATCCTGCCGGCAGACCATCATATTCTCTACCTGAATGATTCTAAGAAACTGACTGCCCGCAAGAGAGAAGAACTGTATGATGTGATCATGAAGGAAGCAGTTGCAGTAGGAATCGGAATGGCAAGCCCGGCAAGAATTGATGAGATCAATATTCTGCAGGCAACTTATGAGGCGATGCGACAGGCTGTGAGCAGACTGAGTGTGATGCCGCAGCTTCTGTTGAATGACGCAGTTACCATTCCGGGGATTGATATCCCGCAGGTTCCGATCATCAAAGGAGATGCCAAAAGTGCATCGATCGCGGCGGCAAGTATTGTTGCAAAAGTAACAAGGGACCGCCTGATGGTGGAATACGACGAGACAATGCCGGAATATGGTTTTGCATCCAACAAAGGCTATGGTTCACAGGAACATATTGCAGCACTTCAGAAATACGGACCGACACCGATCCACAGAGCAAGCTTTATCACACATTTTGTCTAACAAAAGATACCTACACACAAATTAGAAATGAGAGAATCAGACTGAGTATCAACAAGCGTAAAATAGGCAGCTGCCATGAAGAACAGGCGGCTGCCTTTCTGAAAAAACAGGGACTTTTTATACTGGAGAGAAATTTTCGCTGTAAAAGCGGTGAAATAGATCTGATCGCCCGGGATGGAAAGTATCTTGTATTTGTGGAAGTAAAATATCGAAGCGGCAGAGAGAATGGCTATGCATCGGCGGCAGTCGACTGGCGCAAACAGAAACGGATCAGTCAGGCGGCACAGTTTTTTCTGCTCCGTTACGGATATGGCGAACCGCCGTGCCGTTTTGATGTGGTGGCGATTGACGGGGAACGTATCCAATGGATAAAAAACGCATTTGATTATTGTGGATAGATCACAGAGAATTACTGCAAGGGAATGGACGAAGGAGCGTAAAATGACAGAGATCAAATGGCATAAGGGAACAGAGTCTCATATGCAGATAAAAGAAAATAAAGGAGTTGTCTGGCTGAGTTATCCGGCATTTGAGAAATTTCCGGATATCGTACAGGCATTCAGTACAAGACTGGGTGGCGTGAGCCAGGGAATTTATTCTTCTATGAACCTCAGTTTTACAAGAGGAGATGACGATGCGGCAGTTCACGAAAATTACCGGAGATTAGCGGCAGCCGTGGGCTTTGAGGCAGAGGATATTGTTACATCGGATCAGACGCATACAGCAAATGTGCGTGTAATAACAGAAGAGGACAGGGGAAATGGTATTACGAAGCCGAGACAGTATACAGATGTGGACGGAATGATCACCAATGTTCCCGGACTTGTTCTTGCGACATTTTATGCAGACTGTGTACCGTTATACTTCGTAGATCCGGTCCATCATGCAATTGGTCTGTCTCACTCCGGATGGAGAGGTACTGTGGCAAAAATCGGCGCAGTGACTGTTGAACGAATGCGCGAGGAATATGGATCAGATCCGGGCGATATTTACAGCGCGATCGGTCCGTCGATCTGTCAGGACTGTTATGAAGTCAGTGAAGATGTGATTCAGGAATTCCGGACTGCATTTGGCAGAAAGGACTGGGATATTCTGTTTTACAGGAAAGAGAACGGAAAATATCAGCTCAACCTGTGGGAAGCAAACAGGATCATCATGCAGGAGGCTGGGATCAGAGAAGAACATATTTCCATGCCGGGAATCTGTACCTGCTGCAATCCGGAGTTTTTGTTTTCTCATCGTGCATCACATGGGAAAAGAGGAAATCTCGGCGCTTTTCTGGGAATTCGAAAATAAAAAAGAATGCATAAAAAAGGGAGCTCGTCTGGTGAGCTCCCTTTGATTTTAGTGTTTGTTTACTTTTTCCATCAGTTCCATGATCTTTTCGTTGTTGGAACGAACCTTTTCAACAGAAACATCATGATTGATAATGTCAACGATACTTGCAAGATATTTGCTCATATTTGCTTCGATGTAATATGGTTTGGTGAGAAGTTCCGGAAGTCTGTAGTTCAGGTTGGTAGTGATGACTCTGTCAATCCAGCCTTTCTCATAATATTCGTCAAATTTGGCAAGTCCTTCTGTGAACAGACCGTATGTGGTACAGATAAATACTCGTTTGGCTTTGCGTTCTTTGATCTGTTTGGCAACATCCAGCATACTTTCTCCGGATGCGATCATATCATCGATGATAACAACGTCTTTGCCTTCTACGGAGTCACCGAGGAACTCGTGTGCAACGATCGGGTTCTTGCCGTTAACAACAGTAGAATAATCACGACGTTTGTAGAACATACCCATATCTACGCCAAGAATGTTGGAGAAGTATACGGCTCTTGACATTGCACCTTCATCCGGGCTGATGATCATCAGATGGTCATTGTCCAGCTTGAAATCCTTAACTTCTTTAACCAGAGCCTTCAGGAACTGATAGGTCGGGAAGAAGTTATCGAAACCATTCAGCGGGATCGCGTTCTGTACACGCGGATCATGAGCATCAAAAGTGATGAAGTTGGAAACACCCATGTCTCTTAACTCCTGAAGCATCAGTGCGCAGTCCATGGATTCTCTCTTGGTACGGCGATGCTGACGTCCTTCATACAGGAATGGCATGATAACATTGATTCGATGAGCTTTACCTGTTGCGGCAGAAATGATACGCTTCAGATCCTGAAAATGATTGTCCGGAGACATGTGGTTTTCGTGACCGCATACTTTGTAGGTAAGGCTGTAGTTAGTGATATCAACCATGATAAAAAGGTCTGTACCACGAACGGATTCTTTGATTTGTCCTTTACCTTCACCGGTACCGAAACGGATGATCTCGGAATCAACAAGAAATGACGGCAGGCTGTATCCCTGCGGAACGGTGCTTGCTTTTTTCTTGGCAATAAGTTCCTTACGGAATTTTACAAGTTTTTTGTCAACCTCGTTCGCCAGATCCTGACATCCTGCAAGCGCTACGATGCGAACCGGCGCTACAGGCGTTGATTTTTCAAGTAACTCTATGTTTGGCATAATATTCCTCCTAGGTGTAGTTTTCAAACTAAGTCCTAATACATTTATAACATTTGCCCCAAATCCCGTCAAGGAATTTATTGATTTTTCACCAGAGAATTGGTATGATAGTGTTATCTGGGGCACTTTGCGCATTGCAGGAAAGGATTTATATGAAGAAAAAGAAACATGTGATTTCCAGAGTCTTTCCGGGAAGTATCGGGGAGGAACTGGAGCTGGAACCAGGAGATATTCTGGCAGAGATCAACCACCAGCCGGTGGAAGATGTCTTTGATTATCGTTATCTTCTGAATGACGAATATATAGAATTACTGATTGAAAAAGCAAATGGAGAATTATGGGAACTGGAAGTCGAGAAGGATTACGACGAAGATCTTGGAATCGAATTCGAGAATGGTCTGATGGATGACTATCGTTCCTGCAGCAACCACTGCATGTTCTGTTTTATTGATCAGATGCCGCCGGGCATGAGAGAAACACTGTATTTCAAAGATGATGATTCCAGACTTTCTTTCCTGCAGGGAAATTACGTTACGCTGACAAACATGAGCCAGGAAGATATTGACCGTGTGATCAAATATCATCTTTCGCCCATTAATGTATCTTTTCAGGCAATGAATCCTGAACTGCGCTGCAAAATGCTGCATAATCGTTTTGCAGGAGATGCACTTCGAAAGGTTGACCGCCTTTATGAGGCAGGGATCACAATGAACGGTCAGATCGTTCTTTGCAAAGGCGTGAACGATGGCAAAGAACTGGAGTACAGTCTTCAGAAGATGTCTGAATATGCTCCGGTTCTTCAGAGCGTATCTGTCGTTCCGGTCGGGCTGACGAAATTCCGCGACGGACTGTATCCGCTGGAACCATTTACAAAAGAAGATGCCAAGGCGGTTCTGGAGCAGATCCACCGCTGGCAGAAGATCATGTATGAGAAACATGGTATCCACTTTATCCATGCTTCCGACGAATGGTATATTCTGGCGGGAGAGAAGCTTCCCGAAGAGGAACGCTACGACGGTTATCTGCAGCTTGAAAATGGTGTGGGCATGCTGCGGCTTCTGGATACAGAAGTACGTCAGGCAGTAGCAGAGCGGATCGGAGATGACCGGAGACTTGCAGTCACAGTTGCCACAGGCAGACTTGCGGCACCTTATATCGAGAAGTGCCTGGAGACGATTCAGGAGAAATATCCCAATATTACCTCCAGAGTCATAACGATCACCAATCATTTCTTTGGAGAAAAGATCACGGTTTCCGGACTTATTACCGGACAGGATCTTATAGAACAGCTTTCCGGACAGGAACTGGGAGACCGGCTTCTGATTCCGTGCAATATGCTTCGGAGCGGGGAAGATGTGTTCCTGGATGATGTGACAGTAACCGAGCTTTCTGAGAAGATCGGAAAAGAAATCATAGTTGTGGATCCGGCCGGTGCTGATCTTGTATCGGCAGTTTTGGATCCGGTTGAACATAAAAAACAGATAAGGAGACAAATGTATGAGCAAACCGGTAGTTGCAATAGTGGGAAGGCCTAATGTAGGTAAATCCACGTTATTCAATGCACTGGCAGGTGAGATGATATCCATCGTAAAAGATACACCGGGGGTTACCCGAGATAGAATTTATGCAGACGTGACATGGCTGGACAAGTCCTTTACGCTGATCGATACAGGTGGTATCGAACCAGACAGCGGAGATATCATTTTATCCCAGATGAGAGAGCAGGCGCAGATCGCGATCGATACAGCAGATGTTATTGTGTTTATTACAGATGTACAGCAGGGGCTTGTGGATTCTGATGCAAAGGTTGCAGATATGCTCCGCAGAAGCCAGAAACCTGTAGTTCTGGTAGTAAACAAAGTGGACAGCGTCCAGAAATATATGATGGATGTTTATGAATTCTATAATCTTGGAATCGGGGAACCGGTACCGATCTCAGCAGCCAACCGTACCGGAATCGGCGATATGCTGGATGAGATCGTCAAAGAATTTCCGGAGGAAATGGACACAGACGAGGATGAGGATATTCCGAAGGTTGCAGTTGTCGGAAAACCAAACGTCGGCAAATCTTCTCTGATCAACAAGCTCCTGGGTGAGGACCGTGTCATTGTATCTGACATTGCCGGAACGACCAGAGATGCCGTTGATGCCAAGGTAAAATGGAAAGACAGAGAATATATTTTTATTGATACAGCAGGTCTTCGCCGTAAAGGCAAGATCAAAGAAGAGATTGAACGTTACAGTGTGATCCGTACAGTAACAGCTGTAGAGAGAGCAGATGTCGTCGTAGTCGTGATCGATGCGACAGAGGGTGTAACGGAGCAGGATGCCAAAATTGCCGGAATCGCACATGAGAGAGGCAAGGGCGTTATCATTGCGGTTAATAAATGGGATGCGGTCGAAAAAGATGACAAGACGATTTACAAACATACCAATCGTATCCGTGAGGTACTGGCTTATATGCCGTATGCCGAGCTTGTATTTATTTCTGCAAAATCAGGACAGAGACTTCCGAAGCTTTTTGAGACGATCGATGCAGTTATCGAGAATCAGACACTTCGTATACAGACAGGTGTGCTGAACGAGATCCTGTCAGAGGCAGTTGCCATGCAGCAGCCGCCGTCAGACAGAGGAAAACGTCTCAAGATCTTCTATATGACACAGGTTGGAGTAAAACCGCCAACATTTGTAATTTTTGTAAACGACAAGGAACTGATGCACTTCTCCTATACAAGATATATTGAAAATAAGGTCAGAGATGCATTTGGTTTCCGTGGTACTTCTTTGAAATTCATTATCCGTGAACGCGGGGAAAAGAGCTGATTAAAATGATAGAGCGTTTGATCTGTATTCTGATCGGTTATATTTTTGGACTGTTTCAGACTTCTTATATTATTGGAAAAATGCACAAAACAGATATCCGTGAACATGGAAGCGGCAATGCGGGTACAACCAATGCGCTGCGTACATTCGGAAAAAAAGCAGGAGCAATGACGCTTCTTGGAGACTGTCTGAAATGTGTGGCTGCGATTGTTGTGGTACGTCTTATTTTTGCTGAGCAGGGAGCAGATATTCTGCCGCTGCTTGCGATTTATGCGGCAGCAGGCTGCGTTCTCGGACATAATTTTCCAATAACTCTGGGATTTCGCGGAGGAAAGGGAATTGCCGCTTCTGTGGGATTTCTTATCGCATTTGACTGGAGACTGTTCGTTTTGTGCGCGATCGTCTTTTTTGTACTGTTTTTTACGACACATTATGTGTCACTGGGTTCTCTGAGCTGTTATCTGATTGCTCTGATCGCGCTGATCGTACGCGGAGAGATGGGCGGCTATGGTATGGACAGAAGTCATACAATGGAAATGTACGGTGTGATGGTTTTTCTTACCTGTCTGGCATTCTGGAGACACAGAGCTAATATCGTTCGTCTTGCGAACGGAACAGAGAGTAAAGTATTTCTGGGTAAATCCAGTTCAAAGAAAGGTTAAAAGGTGGACAAATGGCAAAAGTAAATGTACTTGGAGCAGGAAGCTGGGGAACAGCGCTTTCTCTGCTGCTGCATAAAAACGGACATCAGGTAAAACTGTGGTCAGCTCTGGAAGCAGAAGTGAAGATGCTGAATGAGAAAAGAGAGCATACCTCCAAGCTTCCGGGAGTACGTATTCCGGAAGAAGTAGAGATCACAACAGATCTCAAAAGCTGTCTGGATGATGTGGATGTGGCTGTCCTTGCAGTTCCGTCTCCGTTTACGAGAAGTACTGCAAAGCAGATGGCACCGTTTGTAAAAGAAGGACAGATCATTGTAAATGTTGCGAAGGGAGTGGAAGAACACACCCTGATGACACTGAGCGAGATCATCAGCGAAGAAATCCCGGCAGCAAATGTCTGCGTACTTTCCGGACCAAGCCATGCGGAAGAGGTTGGTAAGGAAATTCCTACAACATGCGTTGTCAGCGCGGAAAAAAGAGAAACAGCAGAATACCTGCAGGGAATTTTTATGAGCCCTGTATTCCGTGTGTATACAACTCCGGATATTCTGGGAGTGGAACTCGGCGGAGCTCTCAAGAATGTCATTGCACTTGCAGCAGGTACCGCTGACGGACTTGGATATGGCGATAACACCAAAGCGGCACTTATCACACGAGGAATTGCGGAAATCGCACGTCTTGGTACAAAGATGGGTGCACATATAGAAACTTTTTATGGCCTTTCCGGTATGGGAGATCTGATCGTTACCTGTGCCAGCGTTCACAGCCGTAATCGCAAAGCCGGTTATCTGATGGGCAAGGGCTATACCATGCAGCAGGCAATGGATGAAGTCAAGATGGTTGTAGAAGGTGTTTATTCTGCGAAAGCAGCCAAGAGTCTGGCTGAGAAATACGACGTAGAAATGCCGATCATCATGGAAGTAAACAAAGTGCTTTTTGAAGATAAATCCGCAGCAGAGGCGGTTCGTGATCTGATGATCCGTGACAAAAAGGTAGAAACACCGATGCTTCCGTGGGAATAAAATGAGAATAAAACTGACTCACTGAAAAACGGCTGGTCCAGAAATGGACCGGCCGTTTTGTATTGGGTGTGTCAGAAAGCAATATCTCTCAGATCTTCAGGAATAGAAGAACTGTGGAAATTCTGGTTCAGTGTATCGAGAAGATCCATGTCTTCCTGATCAATCGTGAAATCAAAGATCCTGGAGTTGGAAGCGATACGCTCCGGGTTAACAGATTTCGGAATGACGGAGATTCCTTTCTGTACTGCCCAGCGGAGGCCTACCTGTGCTGGAGTATGTGCGTATTTAGTTCCGAGAACACATAAAATATCATTGTCAAGATATGCACCTCTTGCCAGCGGGGCGTAAGCCTGTACCTGAATACCGTTCTCCTGACAGTATTCAATCAGTTCCTTCGGATAACAGAGCGGGTGGCACTCGATCTGGTTTACTGCAGGAACAATGCCGGAAACTTTGCGAAGCTCTTCCAGATGACGGATCTCGAAGTTGCTGACACCGATGGCACGTGCGCGTCCGGATTCGAGGATACCCTCCATTTCCTGCCAGGTGTTCAGATAACATCCGGGTACCGGCCAGTGGATCAGATAGAGATCGATATAATCGAGTCCCAGTCGGTCGAGACTTCGCTGGAAAGCACCTGATACATCGCCGAGACGCTGCGCGTTGTTCCAGATTTTGGTTGTGACAAAAAGATCTTTTCTCGGAATGCCGCATTTGGCAATTCCGCGTCCGACAAATTCTTCGTTCTTATATGCGGAAGCTGTATCCAGAAGACGGTATCCGTTCTGAACAGCTGCTGCAATCGCGTTCTCTGCTTCCAGAGGATCTGTTGTTTTGTAAAGACCAAGTCCCAGAAGAGGCATGGCCCTGTCGTTATTTAAAAATACAGAAGTAGTCAAAATAAATCCTCCTTGACTGATAAATCAAAATTTTTGTCTATTATAACATATAATTATGAAATAAGGAAACCAAATTTGTTAAAAAAGTAATACAAGGCAGAAAACCTGTAAAAAACAGCTTTGTTAATTAAAAGACGATTGCGTTATTTATATAACGGCTGGTTATTCCGGAAGACAGCACTTTACCGTGCAAAAATATGGAAAAAAACGAAAGAATATCGTGGGTTTTTGGCTATTTTTTCATATGTTATCCTTGCTAAACCTAAATAAAAGATGTATAATGAATTTAATTGATAAATTCTTGTCATAAGTGCGCCTGTTTAGAGGCGTTCCGGGGGTAGAACCGGAGAAAGGAGACAGACATGCATCTTATTAAAGATGAAAACGGAAATCTTGTCCAGCACGGACATGAACATACACCGGAGCATTCTCATGCTCATACACATGCGGATGGTGTGACCCATACACATGCTCATACACATGGCGATGGAGAGCACGCACATTCTCACGGAGACTGCTCAAACGGTGACCACTGCGGATCCTGTGAAGGCGGAGACTGTAAGAAAGAAACAGTTGCTTTACTGACCTATATGCTGCAGCACAATGAACATCATGCAGCAGAGCTTGATCAGATGGCAGACAACCTTCAGAAGATGGGTCTGGACAGCTCAGCGAAGACAATCAAAGAAGCAGTAGCTGATTTCCAGAAGGGAAACATGCGACTGGGACTTGCTCTGACATTAGTCAAGGAAGAAATGAAGGATTGAGAATCGCCGGGCGATGAAACAATTCGTCAGCAGCACATAACACAAGACATGATTCAGGAGGCGAGAATATGTGTTTGGCAACAGTATACAAAGAAAGTGATGATTCTGTAATTTTCAAAAATGTATCCAGAATCGACGTAGACGGTAACAAAATCATACTCAGAGATATCATGGGGGATGAAAGAGTGATCGAAGGTCACATCCTTATGGTTGACCTGGCAAACAGCATTGTAAAGCTCAGCTGTGAATAAAACAAAACCAGAGCAGGAGGCACTCTTTTATTATGGCACATGTAATTGCCGTTGCCGGAAAAGGCGGCGTTGGAAAAACAACTTTATGCGGAATGCTGATCCAGTATCTCTGCGAACAGGGCAAAGGACCGATCCTTGCAGTTGATGCAGATGCAAACTCCAATCTTAATGAAGTCCTCGGGGTTGAGGTTGAGACCACACTCGGCGATGTAAGAGAAGAAATTGCACAGGCAGAGCTTGTCAAAGAAAGTCCGATTCCGAAAGGAATGTCCAAGGCTGATTATGCGGAAATGCGTTTTGAGGATGCACTGGCAGAAGAAGACGATTTTGATCTGCTTGTTATGGGCAGAACACAGGGAAAAGGCTGTTATTGCTATGTTAATGGACTTCTTCAGGCACAGCTTGCAAAATATCAGAACCATTATCCATATATTGTAGTAGACAATGAGGCAGGTATGGAACACATCAGCAGAGGTGTCCTTCCATCCATGCAGACAGCAATCCTTGTCAGCGACTGCTCCAGAAGAGGAGTTCAGGCTGTTGGAAGAATTGCAAAACTGATCGACGAATGCAATATGCATCCGGAGAAAATTGGACTGATCATAAATCGTGCACCGAAGGGCGAACTGAATGACGGAATCAAAGAAGAGATCGAGAAACAGGGACTGCATCTTCTTGGCGTTGTGCCACAGGATGAAACTGTTTACGAATATGACTGTGAAGGACGTCCGACAGCAACTCTTCCGGAAGATAATCCGGTAAAGATCGCACTGAAAGAAATTGTAAAAAAATTAAATCTTTAAAAGCCTTGCTGTTTAACAGACAGCAGGGCACATGTGCTGGAAACAGCATATTTTTTAACTGGGAAATAACCCATGGGCGGGGATGGGTTCTGTCTGGAGGGTTATTATATAGAAAATATATTAAAAATACATGAGCTCATTCATGTACAAATTAAAGGAGGTCTATAATGAGTGAATTCAAATTAACTACAGTGGAAGAATTTGAAGCTGCTACCGAAAGACTTTTGGAAACAGGCGCAAAGGTAGGCGCTGATGCCTGGCAGTTTCGAGTAAAAAACCAGACTCCACACTGTAAGTTCGGTGAGCAGGGTGTCTGTTGCCGAATCTGTGCTATGGGACCATGCCGTATTACACCTAAGGCTCCAAGAGGAGTCTGCGGATGCGATGCACACGGTATCGTAGGAAGAAACTTCCTGAAATTCACAGCTGGTGGTGCAGCTACTCACTCTGATCACGGTCGTGAAATCTGCCACACACTGTACTGTGCAAAAGAAGGCGGAAACTATCAGGTAAAAGATCCTGAAAAACTGATCCGTATCGCTAAAGAATGGGGCGTAGAAACAGAAGGAAAAGATATCTATGATCTGGCTCATGAGATGGCTGAGATCGGTCTTATGGAATATGGTAAACCGTTCGGATATCAGAGATTCCTTGACAGAATGCCTGAAGGACAGAAAGAAAAACTTATCGAAAATGAAATCGCACCACGTGCGATCGACCGTGAAGTTGCAAGCTCACTGCATATGACTCATATGGGATGTTCTTCTCTTCCGGAAGCACTTGTAAAACAGTCTATCCGCTGCGGTATGGCTGATGGATGGGGCGGTTCCATGATGGGAACAGAGTTCTCTGACGTACTGTTCGGAACTCCTAAGCCGATCGATACAGAAGCTAACCTTGGTGTTATGGTTGAAGAAAACGTAAACATCGTTGTACACGGACATGACCCGAGTCTTTCTGAAATGATCTGTGAATATGCAGACAGCAAAGAAATGATCGACTATGCGAAATCCGTAGGAGCAAAAGGAATCACTGTTTCCGGTGTATGCTGTACTTCCAACGAAGTAGCTATGCGTCGTGGTATTCCGATGGCTGGTAACTTCCTGCAGCAGGAAAACGTAGTACTGACAGGTGCCTGCGAAGCAATCGTAGTTGACGTTCAGTGTATCTTCCCTGCATTAGGACCTCTGAGCAAATGCTTCCATACAAAATTCGTTACAACTTCTCCGATCGCTCAGATGCCAGATTCTGAATTCATCAGATTCAGTGCTGAAACAGCTGGAGAAAATGCAAAAGCAATCGTTAAGATGGCTATTGATAACTTCAAGAACAG
Source organism: uncultured Blautia sp. (assembly GCF_934372025.1). GTDB lineage: Bacteria > Bacillota > Clostridia > Lachnospirales > Lachnospiraceae > Blautia_A. The sequence goes on along the minus strand of NZ_CAKROJ010000010.1, from coordinate 18,385 downwards.
AAAACCAGAACTTGTACATATCCCGCAGCTGAAACAGAAAGCTACCGTTGGTTACTCTCTGGAAGCAATCGTAAAAGTTCTCGATGGTGTTACAAACTCTCAGGTTGATGTAACAGGAACAACAAAACCATTACTTGAGTGCATCACTTCCGGTGTTATCCGTGGTGCTGTAGCAATGGTTGGATGTAACAACCCGAAAGTAAGACCTGATACAGCTCATATCGAACTGATGAAGAAATGTATCGCAAACGATATCGTTATCATCGCTTCCGGATGTTCTGCACAGGCAGCTGCAAAAGCTGGTCTGATGGACAAATCCGCAAGAGAACTCTGCGGTGCAGGTCTGAAACGTGTATGTGAACTGGCTGATATCCCACCGGTACTTCATATGGGATCCTGCGTAGATATTTCCCGTATGATGCTCCTGGCTGCTGAACTTGCAAAAGATTCAGGACTTCAGATCAACCAGCTTCCGGTAGTTGGATGTGCTCCTGAGTGGATGTCTGAAAAAGCTGTATCCATCGGTAACTACGTAGTAGGTACTGGTATTGATACATTCCTTGGTGTTGATCCATACGTTTCCGGTTCTTCAGAGATGTGTGAACTTCTTACAGAAGGAACAAGAAAATGGACAGGCGCAGCTTACACAGTAGAAACAGATATTGAGAAATTAGTTGATCTGATGATCGAAAGAATCGAAGAAAAGAGAACAGCATTAGGAATCTAATCCGTTGTGATCTTAAAAATGTAATAAAAGGTGGATGACATAAAATGAAAATAGCAGTTACAGGAAAAGGCGGCGTAGGCAAAACTACTTTTGCAGCAACGCTCGCGAGGTTGTATGCAGCAGAGGGCAGACCGGTACTTGCGGCAGATGTGGATCCGGATGCAAATCTTGGCCTGGCGCTGGGATTTGACGAGGATACACTGGATTCCATCGTACCAATCTCCAAAATGCGTAAGCTTGTGGAGGAACGTACAGGTGCGACTGCAGGAAATCAGTTCTATCATCTGAATCCGAAAGTAGACGATATTCCGGATAAATATGGTAAGGTCTGCAATGGCGTGCGACTCCTTGTCCTGGGAACTGTCGAGACAGGCGGCGGCGGATGCGTATGTCCGGAACATGTAATGTTGAAACGTATTATCAACAATCTGGTACTGAGAAGAGAAGATGTGGTAATTCTTGATATGGAAGCCGGCCTGGAACATCTCGGCAGAGGAACCACAGAGGGAGTTGACGCATTTATCGTAGTGATCGAACCGGGTGCAAGAAGCGTACAGACATACAAAAATGTCAAACGTCTTGCCAGTGACCTGGGTGTTGCTCAGGTCAAGGTAGTGGCAAACAAGGTCAGAAATGAGGAGGATGAGGAATTTATCCGTTCCAGAATCCCGGCAGAAGACCTTCTTGGCATGCTCCATTACAATACGGAGGTTATAGATGCTGACCGTCAGGGAAAATCCCCTTATGATTTCAGCCAGACTGTAACGGCAGAAATCACAAAAATAAAAGAAAAGATTGATCAGAATTCAAATCTGTAAAAAACAGGAGGTATTAAGGTGACTTTATTTGATAGAGTTTTTAGCGGAAATGATGCTGTATTTGGTTTAACAGAGGGCGCTATCGACGGAGCAATCGCTCAGTACGGCGAAGACAAAGCTGTCAGCTTCCCGAATACCGCATACAGCCTTCCATGTTACTATGCTGTAACAGGAACAAAAGTTACAACTTTAAAAGAATTAAAAGAAGCTCTTGGTGTTGTTAAAACACTCATGACAAGAGAAAAAAGATTAAATGATGCATTCATGTCAGGTGTTGCTACAGCACTCTGCGCAGAATTCATCGAAGTTCTGAAATATATCGATGGTGCAACACCATACGAAGAACCATGCTACGGACATCTTGCAGATGCAGTTATCCGTGAACTTGGTGTACCGCTTGTAACAGGCGATATCCCTGGTGTAGCAGTTATCCTTGGATCTGCTCCTTCTGTAGAAGAAGGTGTTGCTCTTGTTAAGAGCTATCAGGCACAGGGTATCCTGGTAACACTGGTTGGCGGAATCATCGACCAGGTTGCAGAAGCAGGAATGAAGACAGGTGCAAACGTACGTGTTATTCCGCTTGGAAAAGACGTTACAGCAGTTATCCATGTAGTATCTGTAGCTCTTCGTGCAGCTCTGATCTTCGGTAACGTAACACCTGGAGATGCAGGCACACTGATGAAATACACAATGGATCGTGTACCGGCATTCGTTAACGCATTCAAACCTCTGGATGACGTTATCGTAGCTTGCGGAGCAGGTGCTATCGCACTTGGATTCCCGGTTGTTACAAACGAAACAGAAAACATCTTCCGTGTACCAAAGAGCCTGATCGTTCAGGAAGACGTAAGCAAATTCAATGCTACATCTCTTGAAGCACGTGACATCAAGATCAAGATCACAAACATCGATATCCCGGTTGCATTCGCATCCGCATTCGAAGGTGAGATCATCCGTCGTAAAGACATGCAGGTTGAGTTCGATGGTTCCCGTGTAGACTGTGCAGAGCTTGTTCATACATGCGACGCTTCTGAAGTTGAAGACCACAAGATCACAGTAGTCGGACCAGAAGTAGATGACATGGAACTTGGAAGCAAAAACAGCATCGCATATGTTGTTAAAGTTGCCGGCAAGAACATGCAGCCAGACTTTGAACCGGTTATCGAGCGTAAATTCCACAACTACATCAACTGTATCGAAGGTGTATACCACACAGGACAGCGTGATATGCAGCGTATCCGTATCAGCATTGATGCATTCAACGCAGGCTTCAAGATCAAACATATCGGTGAAGTTCTTTACGCATCTGTTAAAAACGAATTTGACGCAGTTGTTGACAAATGTGAAGTTGTTATCTACACAGATCCTGCAGAATGTACAAGAATCCGTCATGAAGTTGCAATCCCGATCTTCGATAAACGTGATGAGCGTCTTGACACTCTGACAGACGAATCTGTAGATGTATACTACAGCTGTATCCTTTGCCAGGCATTCTCTCCAAGCCACGTATGTGTAGTAACACCAGAAAGACTTGGACTTTGCGGTGCCGTTTCATGGCTGGATGCAAAAGCAACACATCAGCTTGATCCTAACGGACCTTGCCAGGAAATCACAAAAGAACGTCCGATCGATGAGAACCTTGGTTCTTACGAAGACGTTGATGAAGCAGTTCAGAAATTCTCTCAGGGTGCTCTGGAGCACGTTACACTGTACTCCATCATGCAGGATCCTATGACATCCTGTGGATGCTTCGAGTGTATCTGCGGTATCGAGCCATTCTCCAATGGTGTAGTTATCGCTAACCGTGAGTATGCTGGTATGACACCACTTGGAATGACATTCCCGGAAATGGCTTCCATGACAGGTGGCGGTGTTCAGACTCCTGGATTCATGGGACATGGAAAACACTTCATCTCCTCCAAGAAATTCATGAAGGCTGAAGGCGGTATCGAACGTATCGTATGGATGCCGAAAGAACTGAAAGAGTTCGTTGCTGAACGTCTTAACAAGACAGCTCAGGAACTCTACGGAATCGAAAACTTCACTGATATGATCGGTGATGAAACAGTTGCAACAGATCCTGAAACACTGGTTGAATACCTTACAGAAAAAGGACATCCGGCACTTGCTATGGACCCAATGATGTAAACCCCTCGAGGGCCAGGAGTGCTTGCACTCCTGACCCGGGGGTTTAACTTTGAATTTGAACTGCAACGTAAAGCTGTGTAAACAGCGAGTTGCAGGAAAAATTCAGGGTTTACACAGGAAAAATTCAGGGTTTATCTGAAATGAAAATCGAATCACAACGTAAAGCTGTTACAAGCAACGGGCTGTGACAGTGCAAAATCTTTGCACATGTGACGATTTTTGATATTTTTTTAACGTAAAAGAACCTGTGTTATCTTGTCACTGGTAATTTTATGTAGTATAATGATAGTTGAGTTTTTAATAATTTAGAGGAGGCTTATGAGAAATGCCGTTTAATCAGAAACCACAGAAATTTAATGCAAAGATTAACGCTGTCACAATCGGAAGCGGAGACAAGACTGTGACAATCGGTGGAGAAAATTCTTTCCCATTTTACACATTTGATGCACCAACAGAAAATACTGCAAAAATTGGTGTTGAAATCTCTGACCTGGGACTTGACGAATTTTCTGAAGGCGTAAGAGCTTATTATGAAGGAGCTACTACAATGGCTGAGATCGCTCAGAAAGCAGCAGCTATTGAAGGAGCTGATTTTGTTGCTCTGATTCTTGATGGTGGAGACCCGAATGGAGCAAACAAATCTGTTGAAGAATTAATCGAAGTTGTTAAAGAAGTGGCAGGAGCTATCGACTGTCCACTCGTTGTAGAAGGATGCAAAAACGTAGAGAAGGATGCGGAACTTCTCCCGAAAGTTGCAGAAGTTCTTCAGGAAAGAAACGCACTTATTCTTTCTGAAAAAGAAGAAAACTACAAAGCAATCGGTGCAGCAGCAGGACTTGCATACAATCAGATCGTTGGTGCAGAATCTGCCGTTGATATCAACCTTGCAAAACAGCTGAACGTTGTTACTACACAGCTTGGTGTTGATGCGAAGAAGATCGTTATGAACATCGGTAGTGCAGCAGCTGGTTATGGATATGAGTACGTAGTTTCCACTATGGACCGTATCAAAGGTGCAGCATTAGGTCAGAACGACAACATGCTGCAGATGCCTATTATTACACCTGTATCCGCAGAAACATGGGCAGTTAAAGAAGCTACAGCTTCTGAAGCAGATATGCCTGAATGGGGATCAGCAGACGAACGTGGAATCGACATGGAAGTTATGACAGCAGCAGCAGACCTTGCAGCTGGTTCTGATGCCGTAATCCTGAGACATCCGGAGTCTATCAAGACAATTTCCAAACTGATCAAAGCACTTGCGTAAGGAATAATAGGAGGAATAATTAGCTATGGCACTGAATGGTATTCAGATTTTTAAATTAACACCAAAGAAAAACTGTAAGGAATGTGGATGTCCGACATGTATGGCTTTCTCCATGAAAGTTGCACAGGGCGCAATGAAGATTGAGCAGTGTCCACATATGTCTGACGAAGCACTGGCTTCTCTGTCTGAGGCAACTGCTCCGCCGATGAAGACAATCAAGATCGGAACAGGCGATGCAGAATTCACTCTCGGAGGAGAAACTGTTCTGTTCAGACATGAAAAAACATTTGTAAGCAAACCAAGATACGCTGTATCTCTCTGCACATGCATGGACGATGCAGAAGTTGAAGCAAAACTTGCAGCAATCCCACATGTAGACTATGACCGTATCGGTGAAAGAATGCATGTAGAACTTGTATACGTTAACTGCGATGAAAATGCAGATGCTGCCAAATTTACAGCACTTGTAGAAAAAGCTAAAGGTCTGGGAAGAACTCTGATCCTCGGATGTACAGACCCTGAAAAAGCAAAAGCAGCTCTTGAAGTATGCAAGGATGGCAAACCGGTTCTTAACGGAGCAAACGCTTCCAACTATGAAGCAATGAACGCAGTTGCTACAGAAGCTGGCGTTGTTCTCGGTGTATCCGGTAAAGACATCAACGAGCTCTATGATACAGTAGCAGCTCTTGAAAAACTCGGCAACAAGAACCTTGTTCTTGATACAACAGGCGCTGACGTAAAAGAAACATTTGCAAACACAGTAATGGTTCGTCGTGCAGCTCTGAAAGACCAGGACAGAACATTCGGATATCCGTCTATCGTTAACCTGGTTAAACTTGCAAAAGGTGATCATCATTTACAGGCAGCTCTTGCTTCCGTATTCACAATGAAATATGGTTCCATCATCGTTATGGAACAGATGACTTATGCAGAGGCACTTCCACTGTTTGGTCTTCGTCAGAACGTTTACACAGACCCACAGAAACCGATGAAAGTAGAGCCGGGTATCTACCCACTCAACGGAGCAGACGAGAACTCTCTCGTTGTTACAACCGTAGACTTCGCTCTTACATATTTCGTAGTTTCCGGCGAGCTGGAACGTTCCGGTGTACCGCTTAACCTGGTTATCAACGATGCAGGCGGACTTTCCGTACTGACATCCTGGGCAGCTGGTAAATTCTCCAGCACAAGCATTTCCGAGTACATCAAGACAGAAGTTGAGCCAAAGGTTAAATGCCGTAAGCTCGTTATCCCGGGTAAAGTTGCAGTCCTCAAGGGAGACCTTGAAGCAAAACTTCCAGGATGGGAAATCATTGTCGGACCTAGAGAAGCAGTTCAGCTTGTGAAGTTCTTAAAAGATATGCAGGCATAATTAAGCCACATAAAAATATGCTCAGGGAGCAGAGACTCCCTGGGGCATTTATAAAACCACGTAAAGGAGAACAACAAGTATGGGAAAATTTGTTACAATCGGAGAGAGACTTTCTACAACAGCACCAGCAGTAAACAAGGCATTTACAGAGAGAGATCCTGAGCCGATTCTCAAAAGAGCAAAACAGCAGCTTGACGCAGGTGCTACATACCTTGACGTAAATATCGGACCTGCTGAAAACGATGGACCGGAACTGATGAAATGGGCTGTAGAACTTCTGCAGAGCAACTTCGACAACGTTCCGCTTGCACTGGATACTTCCAACGTAGCAGCTATCGAAGCTGGTATTTCCGTATACAACCGTTCCAAAGGAAAACCGATCGTTAACTCTGCTGATGCTGCCGGAAGAATCGGTTATGTTGATGTTGCTGCAGCTAACGATGCAATCGTTATCGCTCTTTGCAACGGCGAAGGAATCGCAAAGGACAATGATGAACGTATGATGTACATGCAGACTCTGATGGAGAGAGGTATGGAACATGGTATGGACGTTGAGAACGATATGTGGTTCGACCCGTTATTCCTGGTTATCAAAGGAATGCAGGACAAACAGATGGAAGTTCTTGAATTCATCAAAATGATCTCTGACATGGGAATGAAGAGCACCGGTGGTCTTTCCAATAACTCCAACGGTATGCCAAAACACATCCGTCCGATCATGGACTCCGCTATGGTAGCTATGGCTATGATGCAGGGTCTTACATCCGCAATCGTTAACCCTAACGACCTGCGTCTGATGGAAACAATCAAATCCTGTGACATCATCAAAAACAACTACCTGTACGCAGATTCCTATCTGGAAATCTGATCAGTCTGACTTTTATACGGCTGTAAAGAATAAAAGGCTGGAGGCTTCGCGGCCTCTGGCTTTTTTTATAAGTCTAACTCCCAACGCCACAGGTGTGGACTATAGTATTCACGAGGCGAGAAAGGTGGTTACCATATGTTTAAGGTAACGTTTGCATTTGAAAATGGCAGTGAGGTAGAAGTATTTGCCAATGCGGGGGATAATCTGCTTGAGATTGCACGTGGTGCCAATGTTGCAATCGATGCACCGTGTTCCGGTAATGGAGCCTGCGGAAAATGTAGGGTGCAGTTAAAAGGCGGGGAACTGGACTCAAAGAAAACACTTCATATTTCTGATGAGGAATTTGAAAAAGGCTGGCGTCTTGCATGCATGAGCAAAATCTGCGCGGATGTTGAAGTGCTTGTGCCGGATATCGCTTCTGCTTACAAGAGCAGAATGAAAGTTGCCGATTTAAGTTCCAAAGAAGAGATTGCAATATTTGAAAAAGCAAAAGATCAGGTAGAAGAGGCCGGCATTTCATTAAAAAACAGTCTGGAAGTTGTAGAACTGCAGATGGCTGAGCCAACTCTTGATGATACAATGCCTGATGTAGAGAGACTGACAAGAGCACTCCGGAAATTTATGAATCTGAAACGTATCAGGGTTCCGTATTCGGTTCTGCGAAAACTCCCTGATGTACTTCGTGCAAGTAAGTTTTCCGTGAAATGTGTCGTTCGTGTAACTCCGGATGATATGTTCGTATATGATGTTTTTGACAGCAAAGAAGACGTGGTTGTCGGTGGACTTGCAGTCGATATCGGTACAACAACGGTATCTGCTGTGCTCATCAACATGGAAACAGGAGAAATTCTTGCCAAGAGCTCATCCGGTAACGGACAGATCCGTTATGGAGCGGATGTTATCAACCGTATTATTGAGACAACCAAACCAAACGGAATCCAAAAACTGCAGGATGCAGTGATCAAAGAAACCATCAATCCGATGATCCATGAAATGTGCAGAAGTATTCATTTCCCGGAGAGTCAGATTTATCGTATGTGTGTGGCATCCAATACCACAATGAATCATCTGTTTGCAGGAATTAACGCAGATTATCTTCGTACAGAACCATATATTCCGGCATTCTTTAAAACCAACTCTATGTTTGCATCCGATGTTGGAATTGAGATCAACGGAGATGCACATATCATCATAGCACCAAATATCGGAAGCTATGTAGGCGGCGATATCACAGCCGGAACACTGGTAAGTATGATCTGGAACAGACCTGAATTTTCACTCTTTATCGACCTTGGAACCAACGGAGAACTTGTTTTTGGAAACTCTGATTTTATGATGAGTTGTGCATGTTCTGCCGGACCGGCTTTTGAAGGCGGAGATATCAGCTGCGGTATGCGTGCAACTGACGGCGCGATCGAGGCATGTACGATCGATAAAGAAACCATGGAGCCAACCTATAAAGTCGTTGGAGACCCAGGAACCAAACCGGTCGGACTTTGCGGTTCCGGTATCATTGATGTGATCAGTGAACTGTTTATGACCGGAATCATCAACCCGAAGGGTAAATTTGTCCGTGAGGGAAAACGTATCCGTCATGACCATTATGGAATGGGAAGTTATGTAATTGCTTTCGAAGAAGAAGCAGGATCCGCGAAGGATGTGGAAATCACAGAAGTCGATATTGACAACTTTATTCGTGCAAAAGGAGCTATTTTCTCCGCAATCCGCACGATGCTTTCATCCCTCGATTTTGATGTATCTATGATCGATGATGTTTATGTTGCAGGTGGTATCGGAAGCGGAATCAATATGCAGAACGCAGTCAATATTGGAATGTTCCCGGATGTTCCGCTGGATAAATTCCACTATATCGGCAACTCTTCATTGACAGGCGCATACCTGATGCTTCTTTCTACACCGGCAGAGAAGAAAACATATGAGCTTGCAGCTAATATGACATATATGGAACTTTCTACAGTTCCGACATACATGGATGAATTTGTAGGAGCATGTTTTATTCCACATACAGATGCATCTATGTTCCCGAATGTGCATCAAAGATAATGTCTTAAGACATTACTGAGTTCAAGTCGAACATCCGTGAGACTTGGCGATAAATAAATGAAATGATAGAGGTGAATTATGAGTTCAGACGCAAAAACAACTTTCGATCCGGCAGAAACAGAATCTGTAGGAGATAGACTGGGATATGGAAAAGACAGCAAAGAACGTCTCCCATGGGAACATTATCTGAGCCAGTATCAGGAGGCTGATCCCAAAGAAATCGCTGCAAGACTTGGCATTTCTTACGATGAGGAGCAGAAATATTTCACATTGAAATTCCTCGGAACAGTATATCAGATTTCCTGGCCGGATTTTCAGGTCAGCCACGAGGCAGATGACATGGGATTTTATCCCCTGGAAACAATGGTTTATGCCAGAACTCTGACGATCCGCTTTCTGTTAAACGGTGCCACATCACAGAGCACCGGAAAGTTCAAAACCTACAGAGAAATGCCGTGGGGAGAAGTATATCTGCGCCAGTTTGACGGACGCTGTATTAAACGACTGGCATTCTCTTATGGAAACCGTATCAAAGATTTTCAGGCGATCATGGAGCATATCCATTGCGAACCAGTTAAGCATGGCGACATTGCTTACCAGCTGGAAATCTTTCCGGGATATCTGGTTCAGATGATCCTGTGGGAAGGAGACGATGAGTTTCCACCGTCCTCACAGATTCTGTTCTCAGATAATTTCCCGATATCCTTTCAGGCAGAGGATATGGCCGTTATGGGAGATGTGATCATCGGATCACTGAAATCTTTCGCAAAATGCGTGTAATATTCTCAGCGGAAGGATTTGAATGAAATACATTTGTATCAGAAAAAAAGGCACAGCGCCTTTTGATAAATGTGTGTATAAAAAAGGAGGTAACTTGTATGGGATTCAAAAGTGACATCGAAATCGCACAGGAGTGCACAATGGAGCCAATTACAAAGATTGCAGAAAAAGCAGGTATTGATGACAAATATCTGGAGCAGTACGGAAAGTACAAAGCAAAAATCGACTACAATCTTCTGAAAGAAAGCGACAGAAAAGACGGAAAGCTGATCCTTGTAACTGCGATCAACCCGACACCGGCCGGTGAAGGAAAGACAACTACAACTGTAGGTCTTGCAGATGGTATGCAGAAACTCGGAAAGAGCGTAATGGTAGCACTTCGTGAGCCATCCCTCGGACCGGTATTCGGTGTTAAGGGCGGCGCAGCAGGCGGCGGTTATGCACAGGTAGTTCCGATGGAAGACATCAACCTTCATTTCACAGGTGACTTCCATGCGATCGGTGCAGCAAACAACCTTCTTGCAGCAATGATCGACAACCATATCTTCCAGGGCAACGCTCTGAACATCGACCCACGTAAGATCACATGGAGAAGATGTGTGGATATGAACGACCGTCAGCTTCGTAACGTAGTAGACGGACTTGGCGGAAGAACAAACGGAATGCCTCGTGAAGACGGATATGACATCACAGTTGCATCCGAGATCATGGCTGTTCTCTGTCTTGCAAGTGACATCAAAGACCTGAAAGAAAGACTTTCCAGAATCATCATCGGATATACATACGGTAAAGTTTCCGAGCAGAAACCGGTAACAGCTGGTGACCTTCACGCAGAAGGTGCTATGACAGCACTTCTGAAAGATGCCCTGAAACCAAACCTTGTTCAGACACTGGAACACGTTCCGGCGATCGTTCATGGCGGACCATTCGCAAACATCGCTCATGGATGTAACTCCGTAACAGCAACAAAGATGGCACTGAAACTTGCTGATTATGCGATCACAGAAGCTGGATTCGGTGCAGACCTTGGTGCTGAAAAATTCCTGGATATCAAATGCCGTATGGCAGACCTGCATCCAAGCGCAGTTGTCATCGTAGCTACTGTACGTGCCCTGAAATACAACGGCGGCGTGGCAAAAGCTGACCTTAACAACGAAAACCTGGAAGCACTGGAAAAAGGTATCCCGAACCTTCTGAAACACGTAAGCAACATCAAGAACGTATACAAACTTCCATGCGTAGTTGCAATCAACGCATTCCCGACAGATACAAAGGCAGAGCTTGACTTTGTAGAAGCAAAATGTAAAGAACTCGGCGTAAACGTTGCCCTTTCTGAAGTATGGGCAAAAGGCGGCGAAGGCGGAATCAAACTTGCAGAAGAAGTTATCCGTCTGGTTGAAGAGCCGAACGACTTCTCTTACGCATACGAACTGGAAGGTTCCATCGAAGACAAACTGAACCAGATCGTACAGAAAGTATACGGCGGCAAGAAAGTAGTTCTGACAGCAAACGCTCAGAAACAGGCTAAACAGCTCGAAGCACTTGGATTTGGCAACTGCCCGATCTGCGTAGCTAAGACACAGTACAGCCTGACAGACGACCAGACAAAACTCGGCGCACCGACAGACTTCGAAGTTACCGTACGTAACCTCAAGATCTCCGCAGGAGCAGGCTTCATCGTAGCTCTGACAGGTGAGATCATGACCATGCCAGGACTGCCAAAAGTACCGGCAGCTGAGAGAATTGATGTAGATGAGACTGGAAAGATTACAGGACTTTTCTAAATATACAAGGAACTTCCTTGTACACCGCCAATGATTTGGCAATCAAGAAAACCCTGAGGGGGACCATCTCATAGTTGCGAAGGCCGAAGGTCCCCCTCAGACTCCCCCTGCTTGGCCACGCTGAAAGAATGTGAACCAAGGTAAGAGATTTTAGCTGGGCCACGCTGAAAAGCAGGTAAGAACGGAAGAGTATCACCTGGTCAGGATAAAAGAATGAGGACTAAGGTGAGAGAATCTATCTGGCCACGCTGAAAAGATTAAAAGCTAAAATTTCTTTGATGAAGTATTAACTTTGTTACACTAAGAGCCAGGGAGTATGTGGTGTTGGTAATGACAGGTAACGTGGACAACCGATACAGAATATTTCTGGACTGCGTGGCCCGGTGGGGAGTGCGAGGGGAGAGCGGCCTTCGCAACTGTGAGCGCCCTCCCCTCGCAGGTTTTTCATATTTCCAAATATGAAAAGGTCTTAGGATTCATCCTATGCTATGAAAAGGTCTTAGGATTCATCCTATGCTATGAACAGGTCTTAGGATTTATCCTAAAACATCAACAGGTATACAGGACTGGTCCTGTAAAAATATAGAACATTAAGAAAAAAAGCCCCTTTTATTTGGACCACTTTTTTTCAGGAGGAGAAAAAAATGGGATTTTCAACAAGTACTTGTACAGAGTTCGTTGAAGTGCTCGCTTCTAAAGCCCCGGTACCGGGTGGCGGTGGAGCTTCTGCGCTTGTGGCAGCAGTAGGAACAGCACTTGGAAACATGGTAGGCAGTCTTACCGTTGGTAAGAAAAAATATGCGGATGTAGAGGATGAGATGTGGGAGTTGAAAGCAAAATGTGATCAGCTTCAGAAAGATTTCCTTCGTCTGATCGAAAGAGATGCAGAAGTGTTTGAGCCACTTTCCAAAGCATATGGTATGCCGAGAGAAACAGAGGAAGAAAAAGCAGAAAAAGCACGTGTTATGGAAATTGTGCTGAAAGATGCATGTTCAGTTCCAATGGAAATCATGGAAAAATGCTGTGAAGCAATTGAACTGATCGTGGAATTTGGTGCAAAGGGATCCAAGCTGGCAATCAGTGATGCCGGTGTTGGTGCGGCTTTCTGCAAAGCAGCATTAAAAGGAGCCAGCCTGAACGTGTATATCAACACAAAATCCATGGCTGACAGAGAATATGCGGAAGAACTCAACAAGAAAGCAGATGCAATGCTTGAGAAATACTGCAAGATCGCTGATGAAACTTTCGACAGCGTTCTTGGACGTCTTAAATAAGAATAAGGATTGCGATAAGCGTGTATTGCAGAGCAATTCATATTTGTAAAGTAACAAATAATTAGCGGAGGAGATAGGCAAAATGGCAAAGCAGTTATTAGGTAAAGAAGTAACAGCAGCACTGAACGAAAGAATCAAAGCAAACGTAGCTGAGTTACAGGGCAAGGGTGTTAACCCGACACTGTGCATTATTCGTGTAGGCGAGAACCCGAGTGATATTTCTTATGAAAAAGGAGCAACAAAACGCTGCGAAACACTTGGTGTAGCATGTGAAAAAATCCTTCTTCCGGGAGATGTAACTCAGGAAGAGCTTCTTGCAACAATTGACAAGGTAAACAAAGATGACCATATTCATGGCGTTCTTCTGTTCCGTCCGCTGCCGAAACATCTGGATCAGGCAGTGATCGAAAATGCACTTGCAGCAGAAAAAGACGTTGACTGTATGACAGACCTTTCCATGTCTGGTGTTTATACAGGAAAGAAAATCGGATTCCCGCCATGTACACCACAGGCATGTATGGAAATCCTGGATCATTACGGAATCGACTGCACAGGTAAAAAAGCAGTTGTTATCGGAAGAAGCCTTGTAGTTGGTAAACCGGCAGCAATGATGCTGGTTAAGAAAAACGCAACAGTAACAATCTGCCATACAAGAACAGTAGACATGCCATCCGTAGCAAAAGAAGCTGATATCGTGATCGTAGCTGCAGGACGTGCCGGTGTTGTTGGTGCTGAATATGTCAAAGAAGGACAGACCATCATCGATGTTGGTATCAACGTAAATGCAGAAGGCAAACTTTGCGGAGATGTTGACTACGCAGCAGTTGAGCCGATCGTTGATGCGATCACTCCTGTACCAGGCGGTGTTGGAAGCGTTACAACATCCGTTCTTGTAGGACATGTAGTAGAAGCTGCAATGAGAAAAGTGAACAAATAATCAGAATAACTGATCAATTAGAGCGAAAAGTACAGAGACCGTGCTTTTCGCTCTTGTTTTTATGTAACAGGAAATTACTCCGTAACATCCTATGTGTAATATGCCTGTCCGCGTTGTTCTAAAATAACTGAAGTTAACATGATATAACAACTTTGATAAAAAATTATGCAACATGTTAAATTAATCACGAAATAGTTGCGAAAAACAAAAAAATTGAATAAATTGATTCAAAATTCCAATGTTTTCCTTGTATAAAATATATATTTAATGTATAATCAAATGTATCAAAGCTGTGTATATTTAACAAAAATGATAAGCGCAGGAAAATCTATTTTTAAACAAGGAGGGAATTGAATGTTAGATCAGTCTTATTACGCGAAGACAGATGAGATCATCGAACATTACGGACGCAAACCTGCATCGCTGATCCCAATCATGCAGGACATTCAGGCAGAGTACCGTTATCTTCCTGGAGAACTTCTGACCTACGTTGCATCCAAAATCGGAGTCACAGAAGCAAAGGCTTACAGTGTAGCCACTTTCTACGAGAATTTTTCCTTCGAGCCAAAGGGCAAATACGTGATCAAAGTCTGTGATGGAACAGCCTGTCATGTGCGTAAATCCACACCGGTCAAAGAGGCTCTGATGAAAGAACTCGGACTCAGCAACAAGAAGCATACAACGGATGATATGCTTTTTACAGTAGAAACTGTATCCTGTCTTGGTGCATGCGGATTAGCACCAACACTTACAGTTAACGACGAAGTACATCCGAAGATGACCCCAGAAAAGGCAATCGAGCTGTTGAATGAATTGAGAGGTGAGACGGTATGAGTATTGTGAGTAAAGAAGATCTGCTGAACAAGCAGGCCGAAGTAAAAAATACCCTGGAATCCTTTACCTGTCGTGTACTTGTCTGTTCCGGTACCGGATGTATTGCCTCCGGCGCACAGAAAATCTACGATGAAATGATGAAATTGTGCGAGAATCTTGACTGGGTCAGCGTAGAGATGCATAAAGATATCCCGCATGTTGGTGTTGTTAAGACAGGTTGTCAGGGACTTTGTGAATTAGGACCTCTGATGAAAATCGAACCTTATGATTTCCAGTATGTACATGTACAGGTGGAAGACTGTAAGGAAATCGTAGAACGTACAGTTATGCAGGGTGAACCGGTAAGCAGACTGTTTTATCGCGATCATGATACTGCCTGTCCACATCCTTCCGATATCCCATTCCTGAATCAGCAGACAAGAATCGTTCTTGAAAACTGCGGAAATATTGATGCAGAATCTATTGATGAATATATTGCAGCCGGTGGTTTCCAGGCCATGGCAAAAGCATTTTTCGACATGACTCCACAGGATGTCATTGACGAAGTGACAAAATCTGGTCTTCGCGGACGTGGCGGTGCAGGTTTCCCGGCCGGCAAAAAATGGTCACAGGTTGCACGCCAGAAAGAAAAAGTGCGCTACGTAGTATGTAACGGTGATGAAGGTGACCCGGGTGCATTCATGGATGGTTCCGTAATGGAAGGTGATCCATACAAAATGATCGAAGGTATGGTCATTGCCGCATACGCTGTTGGTGCTGAAAATGGATATATTTATGTTCGTGCAGAATATCCTCTTTCTGTTCAGCGTCTCCGTATGGCAATCGCACAGGCGGAATCTTATGGACTTCTTGGCGACAATATCCTTGGTTCCGGTGTGAATTTCCATTTACATATCAACCGTGGAGCCGGTGCTTTTGTATGTGGTGAAGGTTCTGCCCTTACCGCATCGATCGAAGGCAAGCGAGGCATGCCGCGTGTAAAACCACCACGTACTGTAGAAAAAGGACTCTGGGAAAAACCTACCGTTCTTAATAACGTAGAAACATATGCAAACGTTCCGAAGATCATCCTTCAGGGAGCTGACTGGTTCCGCACGATCGGAACAGAAGGAAGCCCGGGAACAAAGACCTTCTCACTGACCGGTGCAATTGAAAACACAGGTCTGATCGAAGTTCCGATGGGAACAAATCTTCGCCATATTATTTATGATATCGGCGGCGGCCTTAAGAGCGGAGCAGCATTTAAGGGCGTACAGATCGGTGGACCATCCGGCGGATGTCTGATCGAAGATCAGCTCGACCGTCCGCTTGATTTTGACTCTGTCAAATCCCTTGACGCGATCATGGGATCCGGCGGTCTTGTAGTTATGGACGAAAATACATGTATGGTCGAGGTTGCCAGATTTTTCATGAACTTTACCCAGCGTGAAAGCTGCGGTAAATGTGTTCCGTGCCGTGAAGGAACCAAACGTATGCTGGAGATCCTTGAGCGAATCGTAGACGGCAAAGGTGAAATGTCTGACCTCGATGAACTGGAAGAACTTGCTACTATGGTACAGAGCATGGCTCTCTGCGGACTTGGCAAGAGCGCACCACTTCCTGTTATCAGTACTCTGAAACGCTTCCGCGAAGAATATGAAGAGCACATCCGCGACAAGAAATGTCGTGCAAAAGTTTGTACAGCACTCCGTAAGTTCCATATCAATCCGGAATTCTGTATCGGATGTGGCAAATGTGCGAAGAACTGTCCGGCAGGAGCAATCTCCGGCAAGATCAAACATCCATATCATATCGACAACGATCTCTGTATCAAGTGCGGTACCTGTAAGGATAACTGTAACTTTGATGCAATTTATGTGGAAGCATAGGAAGGAGGCTGAATTATGGGTACAATGACAATTGACGGTAGAAAAGTAGAATTTACCGATGAAAAAAATGTGCTTACTGTAATCCGTAACGCAGGCATTAATATTCCGACACTGTGCTATCACTCAGAGATTTCCACATTCGGAGCCTGCCGTTTATGTACGGTTGAAGATGACAGGGGCAAAACCTTTGCATCCTGTTCAGAAGAGCCGAGAGACGGAATGGTGATCTACACCAATACCGGAAGACTCAGAAGATATCGTAAACTGATCGTAGAACTGCTTCTTGCAGCTCATTGCCGCGACTGTACCACCTGTATTAAGAGTGGTGAGTGCGTTCTTCAGGAACTGGCACATCGTCTTGGTGTAAGAACGATCCGTTTTGAAAATACAAGAGAAGAGCATGAACTTGACTTCAGTTCTCCATCTATTGTACGTGATCCGAATAAATGTATCCTTTGCGGAAACTGCGTACGTGTCTGTGAAGAGATTCAGGGAATCGGAGCACTTGGATTTGCTTTCCGTGGAACAGAAGCAATGGTTATGCCTGCATTCAACAAAAAAATCTCCGAGACAGAGTGTGTAAGCTGTGGCCAGTGTCGTGTATTCTGTCCGACCGGCGCAATTTCTATCCGTACAAATTCCGATAAGGTATGGAAATATCTTGCAGATCCGGATGTACGTGTAGTTGCTCAGATCGCACCGGCAGTTCGTGTTGCAGTCGGTGATCACTATGGCCTGCAGAAGGGCCGCAGCGTAATGGGCAAGATTGTAAATGCCCTGCATCGCATGGGATTTGATGAAGTTTATGACACAAGCTTCAGTGCCGACCTTACAATCATGGAAGAAAGTGCTGAATTCCTGGATCGTATTGAAAAAGGAGAAAAACTTCCTCTTCTGACATCCTGTTGTCCGGCATGGGTTAAATTTATCACCGATCAGTATAAAGAATTTATCCCGAATCTTTCTACCTGCCGTTCCCCACAGGGAATGCTGTCCGCAGTCATCAAGGAATATTTCCGTGATCCGGAACATGCAGCAGGCAAAAAGACAATCATGGTTTCCGTTATGCCATGTACAGCCAAGAAAGCAGAAGCCGTTCGTCCGAACAGCTATACACATGGTGAAAAAGATACCGACATCGTTATCACAACAACAGAACTGTTACGTATGATCGACAACTTCGGACTTGATTTTGCAACACTCGAACCGGAAGCATGTGATATGCCATTTGGATTCGGTTCCGGTGGTGGTGTTATCTTTGGTGTTACCGGTGGTGTTACAGAGGCGGTTCTTCGTCGCCTGAATCCGGATCATTCCAAAGAAACCATGAATGAGATCGCAGAATGTGGTGTTCGTGGTGAAGAAGGAATCAAGGAATTTACCGTTCCATACAAGGGAATTGATGTGAAGGTTTGCGTTGCCAGTGGTCTTGCAAATGCGAGAACTGTTATGGAACGTGTGAAAAACGGCGAAGCCGAGTATCATCTGATCGAGATTATGGCATGTCGTCGTGGATGTATCATGGGTGGCGGTCAGCCGACCAGATCCGGTGACAGAACCAAGGCTGCGAGAGCCAAAGGCCTGTACAACGCAGACAATACCATGATCATCAAGAAGTCCGACGAGAACCCGCTGGTACAGGAA